>JAGADP010000311.1 GCA_017828885.1 Oscillospiraceae bacterium
AAGCGGCCGACGTCAACCACGACGATACCGTCAGTGCAACGGATGCGGCGATCGTCCTGATCTATGCCGCAGCAGCCGGCGCAGGCGACCGGACTGTCCGCCTGTCGGATCTTGCTCGATAAAAGGCGCGTAATATTGCGGAAAGCGCACTGCCCCTGTACGGCAAACGATTGTACAGGGGCAGTGGTTTTTCTGTAAAAGCTACGGTATACCGCTTGCATTCTGGGAGGATGTATGCTATAATGAATGCATATGCAAGCACTTTTGCGGCGCAGAAGTGCAGTCTGCCGAAACAAACTTGTAGAAAAGGAAAGCATGAACTATGCACACAAGTGTTCTGATCATAGATGATGAGCCGGAGCTTGCTGAATACACGGCGAAGTACTTCAATATCTCCGGCATCCCGGCGCAGTATGTCCTAAACGCCAAGGAGGCGAGGGCGTTTTTCAGGGAGCATACCTGTTCGCTGATCCTGCTCGACATCAACCTCGGGATGGATTCCGGCTTTGACCTGTGCAGGGAGATCCGTGAGCAGCTCAATGTGCCGATCTTCTTCATCAGCGCAAGATCCTCCGAGGATGATATGCTCTTAGCGCTTGGCATCGGCGGCGATGACTACATCTGCAAGCCCTATTCCCTCGGCGTGCTGCTGGCCAAGGTCAAGGCAGCGCTCAAACGTTATGAGGAGAGCGGTACCAAAACGCAGTCACCCGGAGACGATGCCCCCATTCGGCTCGGAAGCGCCAGCATCGACCTGAAAAAGGCATCCGTCACCAAAGACGGCAAAGCACAGCCGCTCAAGGCGATGGAATACAAGCTGCTCGTCTATCTGCTGCACAACAAAAACCGTGTCATCGCGAAGGATGAGTTCTTTGAGAAGGTCTGGGAGACGGATTATGTCAGCGATGTGACGCTGAATGTCCACATCCGGCATCTGCGCGAGAAGATCGAGGACGACCCGAGCCATCCGCAGTTCATCAAGACCGTCTGGGGCGTGGGCTTTATGCTGGAGGTCGCAGAGTGAAAACAAGATTTATTGTGCTGTATGCCGTCGTATTTCTGCTGCTGAGCATTGCGGTCACTATGCATGTCCTGCACGGCGGAAAGACACAGCAGATGCCGCAGCATACGACCGAGATCAACCGGCTGCTCATCCGGCTGGCAGACGACTGGGAGACAGTCTCAGCGAACGACGGTCAGATGTGCAAGGGTGACGAGGATTTCGACTACGCCGTCATCGACCGGGACGGGGCGCTGCTTTTTGCGACACGGCGGGGCATCTCCGAGACGGTATCCGCGGCCACGAGCCACTACGACATCATCCGGGACATTGAGATCGACGGCGAGGTCGTCGGCCGGCTCATCGTCCACAATGACGCGGAGCGGTTCCAGCGGGAAAGTGCCGCAAGAGCCGCGGCGCTGATCGGTGGGCTCTCGCTGCTGATGCTGGCAGTATCGCTGAGCTATTGTATCTATCTGAAAAAGCGCATTGTTGAGCCGTTCGGGAAGCTCGAGGGCTTTGCGGAGAAGATCGCTGCCGGGGATCTGGAAACGCCGCTTGAAATGGATCGTGACAACATCTTCGGCGCCTTCACAGAGAGCTTTGACATCATGCGCGAGGAGCTGAAAGCCTCCCGCCAGCGGGAAGAAGCTGCCGTCAGAAGCCGCAAGGAGATGATCGCGGAGCTGAGCCACGACATCAAGACCCCGGTTGCCTCCATCAAGGCGATGGTCGATTTCCTCTCGCTGACGACCGAGGACGAAGCGCAGCAGGAGACGCTTTCCGCCATCAATGCCAAGACCGACCAGATCAATAAACTCGTGTCGAACCTCTTCCATGCCACGCTCGAGGAGCTCGAACAGCTTGAAGTCCATCCGGAGGAACTGCCTTCCTCGGAGCTTGCGCGTATCATCGTCGAGAGCGATCACCTGAAAAAGATCGTCCGATCTGAGATACAGGACTGCGTCATTCTCGCCGACCCGCTCCGCCTCGAGCAGATCATCGGCAATCTCATCTCCAACTCCTATAAATATGCCGACACGGAGATCACGGTGGACAGCCGTTTCGAGGACAACTGCCTGCTTGTGGAGCTTTCCGACAAGGGCGGCGGCGTTCCGGATGCGGAGATCGATTTTATCACCGAGAAATTCCGGCGCGGCTCCAATGCAGCAGGGAAGGACGGCGCAGGTATCGGGCTATATCTCTCCCGCTACTTCATGACGAAGATGGGCGGGGAGCTGACCTTCCGTAACAATGGGGAGGGCTTCACGGCGGAGCTGCGGTTCGTGCTGGCCTGAACCTTAAAACCACAGATAAAGAACAGTTAAAGAACTGACAAAGATTTTCATGATAATCTATGCTATAATAAGGTCATACAGAAACCCTGTATGGCCTTATTTCGTTGAAGGGGGAATCGGCATGGCAGAGAAAGAAGTCATCATCCGCACTGAAAAGCTGTCCAAGAGCTTTTCAGTCGGCGGTAAACAGCAGCATGTCATCAAGAATCTGGATCTGGAGATCTACAAGGGGGATTTCACCGTCATCATGGGCTCCTCCGGCGCGGGCAAATCCACGCTCCTTTATACGCTGTCCGGGATGGACAAGCCCTCCCTCGGGAAGATCACCTACTGCGGCGAGGACATCACCGGC
>JAGADP010000031.1 GCA_017828885.1 Oscillospiraceae bacterium
CGTGCAGACGATCTGCAGATGATCCGAAGGACCCGTTGCCTCCGGCTGCATGGCGCACCCGGTCAGCCCCATCATGGCAGCAAGGCAGAACGCCGCGGCCTTATACACATTTTTTCTTTGCATGACGATCACTCCAGTTTGGTTATTTGGGCACCTCTAAAAACATAGTTTTTAGAGGCGGGGGTGTGGGGCGGAGCCCCACACCGAAGCCGTTTTGCTTTTCGCAGTAAAGCAAAACGGGCGGTATCTTAGAGATGCCCTGAATTAAAAGTATATGAAAATGAAAATCGTTTTCAATTTCATATCTATTATAACACAAACCAGCAGGATGTCAAGCTTTCCCGGATTTTTCAGAACTCCGTACAGCTTTCTCCACGATCACTCGGGCTGCTTTGTCGAAAGCGCACTGCAATCGAAGCTTGCCATCGGATCCACCGTGCAGGATTCCGGGTAATGCAGCGAGTTCAGCGAACGGCATCCCGCAAAAGCGAAGCTCTCCACCGACTCACAGCCCTCGTCGATCGTCACCTTCCGCAGGTACGGGCACATGCAGAACGCATGATGCGGCACAACGCGGCAGGTGCCGGGGATATGGATCACCCGCAAAGACGTGCCCGTGAAGGCATACTCGCCCAGCACTTCAAGGCCGGACGGGATCGTCAGCTCCGTAAGCATCTGGCTCTCGCTGAACGCAAAGCCGCCGATCACCTTGCAGCCGTCCGGGATGTTGACCTTTTCAAGACGTCCGCACCGGGAGAAGGCCGCCGTGCCAATTGTACGTACCGTTTCCGGCAGATGTACAGACGTCAGCGAATTGCACTCCGAGAAGGCATTCTCGCCGATCGTCTCCAGCCCCTCCGGCAGCGTGATGCGCTCGAGATAGTCTAAATCCGCAAAGGCCGAGCTGTCGATCGCGCGGCAGCCCTTCGGGAGCGTGACAGAATACAGCTTGATATGGCTGCAATCCTCCAGACTTCCCTGCCATTCAGTATAGCGGGTATGCCGCCACCGGAAGGCATTCTTGGAAATGAACGTACACCCATCCGGCACGATCGCATGGGTATCGCTCCCCACATATTCATAAAGGGCGGTGCCGATCATCAGCATCGCCTGCGCCGGATCCTCATCAGCCTTCGCGATATGCTCGCGGTGCTGCCGTTCCAGCCAGGGCGTGCCTTCAAAGGCAAGTCCCTCGACCGCCCATACGGTATCCGGAACGGACACATGGTTGAGCGCCCTGCACCCGGCAAATGCCGAGCCGCGGATCTCCTCGCAGCCTTCCTCGATCACGACCTCATGGAGCTTCTCGCATCCCGCAAAGGCAAATTTGCCGATAATGCGGCAGGTACACGGTATCGTGACCTTGACCAGGCGGCTCGCATTCCGGAAAGCCAGTGTGCCGATCTCGCGGCATTCCGGCGGAATGGTGACAGTGTGCTCGCCCGGACCGGGCTGGTAACGGAGCAGTACGCCGTTTTCGATTGTAAATGCCATAGACATCCCCCTTTCTTTCTATCTTTTATTATATCATAGATTATTTACAATGTCAATTACAAATTCCGTATTTTCGATAAAATTCAACATCCATGCTTTGTGCATCTTTACATAAATGTACGTACATTGCAAAACTTTTCATAAAAAAAGAAGAAATAATCCTCATTTCATCCACCGTTTCTGCACTTTGTGCGTTGCTAATTTATTGATAATTTGTTAATATATAATTGACAGGATAACCGTCATTTGAACGTACAAATTTTGAATAAGACCTGATTCTCATAGGAGGGATCTATATGAAAAGACTCCGCGCCGCACTGTGTGCAGCAGCAATTGCCGTAACATCGGCGCTTTCCTGCATGCCGATCATCGGCCACGCAGAGAACCCGATTGTGCAGACATCCTTCACCCCCGACCCGGCACCGGTCGTGTTCGGTGATGAGTTGTACGTATTTACCGGCTGCGACCGTCAGGGCGACAATGACTTCTACTACATGACCGGCTGGCAGTGCTTCTCCACCAAGGATATGAAGAACTGGACAGACCACGGCCGTATCCTCGAAGATACGAGCTTTGACTGGTGCGGTCAGAACGACGCCTGGGCATCCCAGTGCATCGAGCGCAACGGCAAGTACTACTTCTACTTCACGACCACCAACAAGGCCGGCGGCGGACGTGCCATCGGTGTTGCAGTGGCTGACAGCCCCGAGGGCCCCTATGAGGATCCGCTCGGCAAACCGCTCTGCGGTCCAGACTTGCTCTACATCTACCCGACCGTCATGATCGACGACGACGGCCAGGCATGGCTGATGTTCGTCAACCCGAACTGCTACTACGTCAAGCTGAAAGAAGATATGATCCACCTCGACGGCGAGATCAAGCAGTTTGAAATGACCGAACAATCATTCGGCCCGCCTGCCGGCGATCACAAGACCTCCTACGGCGAAGGTCCGTGGATCTACAAGCGTGACGGCATGTATTATCTGATCTATGCGTCCTTTGTCAGCGGCTTCGGCGGCGAGAGCATGTGCTATTCCACTGCACCTTCCCCGACAGGCCCGTGGACATACCGCGGCGTGATCCAGCAGGGCTCCAACTGCTTCACGACCCACGGCGGCGTCATCGACTACAAGGATCACTCCTACTTCTTCTATCACAAGAACGGCATCCCGGGCGGCGGCGCCTACAACCGGAGCGCTTCCTGCGATGAATTCACCTACGGCGCAGACGGCTCCCTCCCGGTGATGAAGCTCACCAACGAGGGTCCGAACCAGATCGAGTACGTGAACCCGTACCAGCGCATGGAAGCCGAGATGATGAGCTGGTCTGAGGGCATCCAGACCGAGAAGATCGACGCCGGCACACTGGCGATCGGCTTCATCCAGAAAAATGACTATGTCAAGGTCAGCGGTGTGGACTTCGGCGATGACGGCGCGACCAAGTTCATCGCAAGCGTTGCCTCCGCAGGCGACGGCGGCAAGATCGAGGTACATCTCGATGAAAAGAACGGCCCGATCGTTGGCACCGTAACAGTCCCGGTAACGGGCGACTGGCAGGCATGGGAACAGGTCGAGGGCAATGTCACCGGCGCCAAGGGCGTACACGATGTATACTACGTCTTCAACGGCGGCGACAGCTATCTCTTCAACGTAGACTGGTGGAAGTTCGTAGGCGCAGGCGCTGTGGAGGAACCCACCGATCCCGCACCGACCGATCCGGTTCCGACCCAGGTATTCCCCGTCCAGAAGGCATTCTACGGCGATGTGGATGACGACCAGAAGGTCGACATCCTCGACGTTATCACCCTGAACAAGAACCTGATGACCGGCGAAAAGCTGACCGACCAGGGCAAGATCAATGCCGATGTCGATTTCAGCGGCACGATCGACGAAGTGGATTCCCTGAACATCCTGAAGTATCTGGTAGAGCTCATCGACAAGCTCCCGATCGGCGAACCGCCGGAGCAGCCTACCGAGGCTCCGACAGAAGCTCCCACCGAAGCTCCGACAGAGGCTCCCGCACAGCATAAGAGCATGAAGGAATTCACCGCAGAGTGCCAGGCGAAGATGGCCGACCACGAGCCGGATTCCGCAAGAGCCGAGCAGGCCGGCGTACAGTACGGCACCGTGAAGTCCGGTACCTATTATTCTACCACCTGCAACCGCGAGAAGCCCTATAACATCCTCCTCCCGGCAGGCTATGACGAGAGCAAGACCTACCCGGTACTCTACTGCATGCACGGCTACTGGGAGAACCAGGATCGCATGATCATCAAGGGCAACAACCCGCAGATGTACACCAAGCAGATCATCGGCAACGCCATCGCAGCAGGCGAGGCGAAGGACATGATCGTGGTATTCCCGTACATCTACTCCAGCGCTACCCAGAAGGACTGCTCCGCTATGGATGCAGCGAACAACGCAGCGTATGACAACTTCATCAACGACCTGACGAAGGATCTCATGCCGCATATCGAAAAGACCTACAGCGTGAAGACCGGCAAGGACAACACCGCCATCACCGGCTTCTCGATGGGCGGACGTGAGTCGCTCGCCATCGGCATGACGCTGACCGACAAGTTCGGCTACATCGGCGCGATCTGCCCCGCACCGGGCGTTGACGACGCTTACAAGGGCGGCTGGAAGTTCGAGTCCGGCAAGGAGCCGTATCTCATCATGATCACCGCAGGCGGCAACGACCAGACCGTTTACGACACGCCCAAGCCGTATCACGAGAACCTCGAAAAGAACGGCGTACCGCACATCTGGCATTACTATCAGGCAGGCTACCACGGTGACAACTCCATCCATGCACATATCTACAACTTCTGCCGCTTCGTATTCCAGAACTAAACCCAAACCACAAACCAGCCTCTGAGCGATGCTCAGAGGCTGGTTCATTTTCATATACAGACAATCCCAGAAGAGTCACTCCGGCAGCCGGAGACCGCAGATCGCAAAATGCTCCGGCGGCAGCGCCGTGAACGGGATCGAAAGCTCATTCAGATAGCCCTTCACGCGGTCAAAATACTTACTGTCCGGTGAGCGCTGCATGATATTGATGCAGAATTCATCCCGCACCGTAAAGATCTCCGCAGAGATACCGCCGCTGAGCGTCATATCCAGATACGGCGATACATCGGTGATATACGCGTCAACACCGCTCCACGGCACACGTCCGGTATAGCTGACCTCAAAAGTGTTTTTGCCGATGCCGTCCAGCAGCACCTGACGCATATAATTCCGCTTCTCGGCATAGGTCATCTTCCGGATCCGCTTGTCATCATCAATGTGCCGGTTGACCGTCAGCTTGTCGTTCTCATCATCCCCGCGGAGGATGAGTCTGCCCCGGGAGATGGTGTTCAGCTTCATCATCTCCTTGCCGCGGAGCCGGAACGGATACTCGATCGGCACGATGTTGACATGGCAAAGATGACTGAACGGCTTGCGCAGCGCCTTGCGGAACTGATGCTGCACCCCGCAGACGACCGGCAGCGGGTTTTCCGGATGCAGATCCGAGACTGCCCGGAAGAGGAGTGAGGACACGAATGTGGAAGGGCTGCCGTCCACACTTGACGCATAGCCCATCAGATCCTTCTGCTTGATATGGAACCGGAAGGCTGTCCAGTCCTTGCTGTTCTCGTAGCCCTGCGGCTGGTCATGGAGCATCAGGATCTCCTCCGGCCGTGTCATATCGCCCAGCGGCGTGACCGGCAGCGGCTGCTCCGGGTAGGGATCGCATTCCAGCTCCGCCGGCAAAATGGGGCTGTCAGGAAGCAGAATGGATTCCTCATCGAACTGCGCCTCCGGATGCAGGATATGCAGATAGCTGTACAGGAGCGTCTTGAGAAACTGAAAGCTCCCGTTGCCGTCGGAAACAAAGTGCGACAGATCCACATATAATGTATTCCCCTGATAGGCAAATGCAAACAGATGCCCGTTGCTCTCCTCCGTGCCGAGCGTGACCGTACCGCCGTCCGCCGATACCACAAAAGGCGCATCATTCGGCTCAAACCGCAGCTCTTCACCGACCTTTACCAGCTTCACGGCAAAGAACGGGAAGCGCTTTGCCGCCAGCGGTAACGCCGCTCTGAGCGCATCAGGATCGACCGGCTCCGTCAGTGTGATACCGAGACGGATCGAGTTATGCAGATCCTGATCCGCCGCATAGATCAGATGATTGACTTTTTCCTGCAAGGTAGTATCCTCCTCAAAACGATGATCTAAGAAGTATTATAGCATAGATGGGTAGTTCTGTCAATCCGGATAATATGGAAGATACAGCCGATCCCGCCGCATTTTCCTACTCCACAAAGGAAATATAATTTACATTTCCGCAAAAAAAGCTTGACATATCATCAGAAATATGCTATGATATAACATATAGGATCATCAGTTCGGGCAGTTCCCTGCCCAGCTTGAACGGAGGTAAGAACAATGGGAATTTTTTCCAGACTCAGTGATATTTTCAAGTCCAACGTCAATGACCTGATCGACCGCGCGGAAGATCCGGAGAAGATGGTCAAGCAGATCATCATGGATATGGATCAGGAGCTCCAGAAGTCCACTGCCGCACTCGGTAAGGCTGTAGCCAGCGAGCGCATGGCGGAGAAGAAGCTCAATGACGCCACAAAGAAGGCTGCCGACTGGGAAGCCAAGGCAAGAGCCGCACTGGCTGCCGGGAATACCGACCTTGCCAAGCGTGCCCTGTCCCAGAAGGTCAAGGCTGACGAGGAAGTCTCCACCTATCGCGAGATGTACGAGACCATTTCCAGCCAGACTGAGACCATCCGTACCCAGGTCGAGACCCTGAAGGCCAAGATGTCCGAAGCAAAGAGCCGTCAGGCAATGCTGATCGCACG
>JAGADP010000312.1 GCA_017828885.1 Oscillospiraceae bacterium
CAGGATCTCGTGGACGATGCGCGCACCCTCGGCGGCGTGGATCTTCATTTTGGCGTATTCCTCGTCGGTGAAGCGTCCCGGCTTGCGCAGGACGGCGTCGTCAACGGCGATCTTCCCGAGGTCGTGCATCGGCGCGGCCTTGATGATGCAGCGGCAGAAGCTCTCGGAGAGCGGCATGTCGGGATCCTGGCGGATCTCATCGACCAGAATGCGGACGTCCTCGCTGGTGCGCTTGATATGGCCGCCGGTGGAATTGTCGCGGCTTTCGACCATGGCCGCCATGCTCGTGATGAGGTGGTCGTGCATCTCGACGATGTGGGCGGTCTTTTCCTCCACCTCCGCCTGGAGGGAGGTGTTGAAGCTGTTGAGGAGGTCGATGTACTTCTGGTTCTTGGTATCATCGGTCATGAAAAGCTGGTAGCCGCGCTTGTGGCTGCCGTCAAACAGATAGGTGATGCGCACGAGGTAGATGTGCTCATCGCGCTCGTAGTAGAAATGATCCTGCTTCGGGTCGTCCGAAAAGACCTTGAGCTTGCTCAGGAACTGCCGGTGAACGGTCTGGTTCATGCTGGCAGGCATATCGACGGTCAGTTCTTCGAGCTCGGGCAAAATCTGGCGTGCGGTCAGGTTGCTGCCGAGGTCGTTGAAGTGGAAGTCGAACGAGACAAAGCCCGTATCGCCGCGCTCGACCATCGAGTCGATGCTGATGTCGGTGATGTCGTAGAGGCAGAGACGGTGTGCGATGATGAGGTAGACGATCTGCGCGAAGACATAGCCCGCCGGGAGCAGCTCAACGCGATTGGTGAAGGCACGTCCTGCGAAATAGCAGAGCATGCAGATGGCGATGGGCAGGAACAGGAGCAGGATGTTCTTACGGGAGACCTGCTTCTTTCTGGCAAGGCTGTAGACCATCGCCGAGAGGCTCATCAGAAAGTAGAGAATGACCATGCAGATGAACACGCTGTGCATAAAGCCGTATTCCTTCCGGAACACAGGTACGCCGTCGATGATCTCCATGGTGATGCTCTTGTAGAAGAAGCCGTTTTTGTCGGCCTGGAGCGATGTCAGGTAGATCCCCGCGCTGGTCAGGAACATCAGCATGCGCACCGGCCGTGGGATGTGGATGTCGCACAGGCTGAACACGCTGAGGGTAATGACGAGCAGCAAAAAGGTGCCGCCGATGTAGCTCAGCCGGTTGGCGACCAGCGCCCCCTCGAGCGTTGTGGCGTGGCCGAGCAGGGGATAGCAGAGGTTGGTGACCGGCACCAGCACAAAGACCAGCGTGATATGGACATCGAAATGCTTGTGCCAGAACCGCACGAACAGCAGGCTCAGCACGAGCGATAGGAGAAATACACTATCATAAAACAGAGTGACCATACGGATCCCTCCTTCTTCTTGAACTTCTGTTTCTTATTCTTCCAACTTGTTGATCGGCAATGCGCAGCCGGGCGGCCACGTCTTCTATCACAAAAACACCCGTGGTGTATCATCATTCGTTATGCAAATGATCGGTGTATACCTCTATTATAGCAGACAGGCCGGGAAGTGTCAAGCGTCGCCAGCAAAAACGCCTGCCCCGGAGGACAGACGCTCATTTCTTATATTGGCGGCAGACGGAGAACCAGCTGCAATCCCCGCAGACCCCGGAAAGCCGGTGCTTTGCGAGGATCTCTGCCGCGACATGCTCCCGCAGCAGGGGATAGGGGAGCGTGTCGCCCTCTTGCAGGCCGCAGCAGGAGAGGACGGCTTTGTCGTAGCGCAGGACTTTTTCGGCTGTCTCGCAGATGCCATCGCGGCAGTGCGGGCAGGCCTGACAGATCACATCGCAGGCGCAGGTGAGGGTGACGGGCGGGGCGGTCTGCTCCAGATAGGCGATGATGCGTGTCATATGCTGCACAAAGGCAGGACTATAGCCCTTTCCCTCGAAGAAACCGATGCACAGCAGGTGGTGCGGACGGAGCTTCATGCCTGTTTGATATGCGACCGGAGCACGGCGGCAAGACCTGTGGCGACGCCGAATTTGACGGCATCCGGGAGCAGAAACGGCAGCACGCACCAGCCGAGGGCTGTTCCGACGCCGACGGGATCATTGCTGCGGTTGTAGAGGAAGAGGAACCACGCCGTACCGAAGGCGTAGCAGACGAAAAGTCCGAGGATCAGCGACACGATGCGGACAGCGGGCTTGTCGCCGAGGAGCGTCGTGGCCGCCCAGTAGAGCGCTGCCATGAGCAGAAAGCCGATCAGATAGCCGCCGGTAGTTCCGAAGAGAATGCCGGGGCCTCCGGTGAACTGCGCAAAGACCGGCACGCCGACTGCGCCGAGCAGAAGATACGTCAGCACGGCAAAGAACCCGCTGCGCCCGCCGACGAGCTGCAAGATGAGGAATACGGCAAGCGTCTGGAGCGTGAACGGGATGGCGGTCGGGATGGAAATATAGCTGCATACGGCGATGAGCGCCGTGCAAAGGGCGATGTAGGCGAGCTGGAGCGTGGAAAAGTGCTTGTTTGCAGTGGCAGTCATGGGAAAAACCTCCTTTGGTATCTGTTACCAGTATAGCACAGATCGCTCTGATTGTCAACCTCTTGACTTTATAAAGTTGACAATCGGATGGACTGTCATCTGAAATTTTATGTTTTTTCTAAAAAGTACTGGACAAATGCGCGGTTCTATGTTATAATAAATGATATATTGATTCTTTGAGAGGTGCTCATCATGGGTTTTGCTGATCTGTTCAGAAAGAAGACCAACTATTTTGACAAGAAAATCACACCGCAGTGTGCATACTGCCAGTATGGCAAGCGTACCAAGGACGGCGCAAACATTCTTTGTGAAAAAACCGGTCTGCAAAAGGAGGATCACTCCTGCAGGCAGTTCACTTATTCTCCGCTCAAGCGGATCCCTGTCAAGCAGCTTAAAAATGAGGGTGCGCTGGCAGAGGAAGAGATGTATGTAGAGATCAACGAGGAGGAGCAGGCTGCCAAGCTTAAGGCGATGGCAGAGGCTCGTGCCAAGGAGGAGGCTGAGGCCAAGGCTAAGATCGAGGCCGAGGCTCGTGCCAAGGTCGAGGCTGAGGTGAGAGCCAAGGCCGAGGCTGAGGCTAAGGCAAGAGCAGAGGCTGAGGCGAAGGCCAGGGCGGAAGCGGAAGAAAGAGAAAAGGCAGAAGCTGAGGCCAAAGCCAAGGCAGAGGCAGAAGCCAAGGCAAAGGCTGAGGCAGAGGCCAAGGAGAAGGAAGAGGCTGAGATCAGAGCCAAGGCTGTTGCAGATGCCAAGGCAAAGGTACAGGCTGCGGCTGCCAAGGCTGCGGCAGAGGCCAAGGCACAGGATGCCCGCGCTATGGCGGAAGCCATCGAGAAGGCACAGACTGCTGCGCCTGGTACCGTTCAGGACGGCAAGGCAATGGCAGATGCCATTGAAAGAGCCAAGGCAGAAGCAGAGGCACAGGCAAGAGCCATCGAGGCTGCTGCCGGTGAGTTTGACGATCTGGATGAGCTCGATGCCATCCCGGTGCAGGAGGTATCTGCTGTCAAGGGTGAATCCGCGCTCAAGGAGGAGCACAAGAGCCTCGTAGAGCCGCCCCCGATGCCGTCTCGTCCTACGGCTTCCTCGCTCCTGGCTGCAAGCCTGAAAAAGAGCGATAACGACAAGAAATAAGGCAGTCGGGAACCGTGCTGCTGTAAGGATTCAGCCCGCCGGTGTGCGGGCTGAATGAGTTTGGAGGGATACCGGATGAAACGTCAGGACTATATCGGCTGGGATGCCTATTTCATGGGCATCGCACTGCTGTCGGCACAGCGCAGCAAGGACAATAACACCCAGGTCGGCGCCTGTATCGTCAACGCGGAGAAGAAGATCGTTTCCGTGGGCTACAACGGCATGCCGCGCGGCTGCTCGGATGACGAGCTGCCCTGGGAGCGCGAAGGCGAATTCCTCGCCACGAAGTACCCCTATGTCTGTCATGCGGAGCTGAACGCCATCCTCAACAGCAATGTGCCGCTGCGGGACTGCACGCTCTATGTGACGCTGTTCCCGTGCAATGAGTGCGCCAAGGCTATCATCCAGAGCGGTATCCGGCGGGTGGTCTATCTGTCCGACAAGTATGCCGGGACGGATGCGATCACGGCCTCCCGTACCATGCTGAAAATGGCCGGTGTCGAGACGGAGCAGTATGTGCCGACCGGCAATGAGATCAC
>JAGADP010000313.1 GCA_017828885.1 Oscillospiraceae bacterium
ATCCCTCCCTTAAAACCGCATCTTCCCCAATGCACCCACCCCGGGTGCTTCTTCTTTTTCCCTATTCCCCGTCATATTTCCCCCTATACAAGAATATTTCTTAAATAACCATTAAATTTTGAAAAAACCTCTTGACAAATACCTCGCACTGTGATATACTGTAACTGTAATCAATATTATACAACGTATAACATGATACCAAATATAACATGACGTCAGATATAATATTGAAACTATCACAATACTGTGAAATCCCAAAAGAAGAAGGAGAAACCTATGGATTGGATCGAATTACTCAAAGCCATCGTCCTCGGCATCGTAGAGGGCATCACGGAGTGGCTGCCGGTGAGCAGCACAGGACATATGATCCTCGTGGACGAATTTCTGCAACTCAACGTCAGCGATGAGTTCAAGGAGATGTTCGAGGTCGTCATCCAGCTCGGCGCGATCATGGCGGTCGTGGTGCTGTACTTCTGGAAGCTGTGGCCGTTCAGCAAGAAGAACAACAGCAACCCGCTCAGCACAGAGGGCTTCGGCGCCTACGTCAACAAGGACATCTGCTCCATGTGGCTGAAGGTCATCGTCGCCTGCATCCCCGCCGCCGTTGTCGGCCTGGCTCTCGATGACTGGATCAATGAGCACCTCTACAACCCGTGGACAGTCGCCATTGCGCTGATCGTGTTCGGTGTGGCGTTCATCATCATCGAGCGCTGGAACAAGGATAAGACCCCGAAGATGAACACCATCAACGACCTGACCTATAAGGCAGCGCTCATCATCGGCCTGTTCCAGCTCATCGCCGCCGTCTTCCCCGGCACATCCCGCTCGGGTGCCACGATCGTCGGCGCACTCCTGATCGGCGTGTCGAGAGTCGCCGCCGCAGAGTTCACCTTCTACCTGGCCGTGCCCGTCATGTTCGGTGCATCGCTGCTGAAGCTCGTGAAATTCGGCCTGCACTTCACCGCGCCGGAGCTCGTGATCCTGCTCGTGGCAATGCTCGTGGCATTCGGCGTATCGCTCTTCGTCATCAAGTTCCTGATGTCCTACATCAAGAAGCACGATTTCACCGTATTCGGCTGGTACCGCATCATCCTCGGCGTTCTTGTGATCGCCTACTTCACATTCGCAAGATAAGCACCGGCTGAACGACCCAAAAGGAGGGATCCGCTATGTTTCCGATCAGTGCAGCTTTGCTGGACGCAATGGTGCTCTCCCTGGTGGACAGGGAGGAGACTTACGGCTACAAGATCACACAGGATATGCAGTCCGCCGCGACCGTCTCGGAATCCACACTGTATCCCGTGCTGCGGCGCCTGCAAAAGAACGGCGCACTTGAGACCTTCGACCGTGCCTATATGGGACGGAACCGGCGCTACTACCGCATCACGGAGCTCGGCGTCGCCATGCTCCGGCAGTACCGGATCGACTGGGAAAAGCACAAAACACAGGTGGACGGCATTCTGAAAGAACAGCAGGCAGTAAAGGAGGCACAGGCATGACAGCGACAGAATTTTTGACACAGCTCGATGCGGCATTGCTTGGGCTGACAAGAGACGAGCGTGAGAATGCGCTCGAGTATTACCGTGAATACTTCGCAGATGCCGGTGACGATGCCGATGCCGCCGCCGAAAACCTCGGCTCGCCGCAGTCCGTCGCAGAGCGCATCATCGCCGAAGCCGACGGCACCGCAGAGCCCGGCCTCGCCGCACAGCAGGGCATCGCCCCCCAGCAGGGCCCTGCCCCCCAGCAGAGCTATACCACCGGCACCGACTATGGCTATGCCGCAGGAACAAGCTATTCCGGCACGAGCTATTCCGCCGGGACAAGCTATGCCGCAGGGACAAGCTATTCCACCGGCACCAGCTATTCCACCGATTATGGCTACTCCGGCTCAGACTACGGCTATACCACACCGCCCTACTCCGGCAGTAGCAGCGGCACGGACGGCGCACACATCGTCACGTTCATCGTTGTGATGCTCCTGACGCTGCCCATCTGGATCACGGTGTATTCCCTCTGGCTCACGCTGGTCGTGACGCTGTTCTCGCTGATCATCAGCTTCGGCGTAGGCGCACCGGCAGGTCTGGTCATGGCGGTCATCCAGTTCGCCCACGGCGATGCAGGTGCGGGCATCTTCCTCATCGGCAGCGCTCTGGTCTGCGCAGGTCTCACCATGCTCCTCTGGAAGCCGTTCTGGCTTGCCTGCAAGCATTCGACTGTCGGACTTTTTGCATTAAGTAAAAAAATCATCCTCGGACTGTTAGGGAGGTAACGATCATGAAAGCAGTATACTGGCTCATCGCATCTTTTATCACACTCAGCGGGCTCGGCACGATGGCCGTCGGCGCCAGCCTCATGAAGAAGGATCAGAAAAATACCCAATACATCAGCAGCAAGGAAAGCTATGAGGGCATCAAGAACCTCGACCTCGACCTCGGCTCCGAGGATCTGCATGTCATTGCCATCGAGGATACCAACGTCTGCACCGTGGAACTCTGCGAAGTCCCCGAGCAGGTCAAGGTCGCCCAAGAAGGCGATACCCTGCGCATCTACCTGGAGCCGAACAACGCCTTCCAGATGTTCGATTTCGACAATACCCAGAACCGCGTCAACGTGTTCGTTCCGGCGGATCTGTTTGACAGCGTGGAGATCAACAACGGCTCCGGTGATGTCGAGGTATTGAACGTGCTTGCGGATTACATGAACGCCAAAGCCGGCTCCGGCAGCGTCTACATTGACGGCACAACGAGCCGTGTCGGCAATGTGAAGAGTGGTTCCGGCGGCATCGGCATCGTGAATACGACCTTCACGGAGGAATCCGAGCTGCACACCGGCTCCGGCGGCATCAGCTGCGAGGAATTTACAGGCAATAAGGTGGAAGCAGAGAGCGGCTCCGGCAGCATCTACTTCCTGAACAGCACCGTTGGCAAGACGAAAGCCAAGAGCGGCTCCGGTGGTGTGTTCATGACGGACCAGACGCTGACCGATGACATCGAATGCACCAGCGGCTCCGGCGATATTGAGATCACCGTCTGCGGCGACCAGGCAGACTACGTGCTCGATGTCACCCTCGGCAGCGGCGATCCGGATTTCGAGGGCATCGGCGGCAAGAAGAACGCCGACCCGCACACCATCAAGATCAAGAGCGGCTCCGGCGATGCCAGCGTGCATTTTGTAAGCGCAGGAGAAGCTGTAGAAGAAGTTGAAATAGAGGAATAAAAACGAGCCCCTTTCCAGCGCCGGAAAGGGGCTTGCTCTTATCTTGGAAGCCCAAAGATCGTTTTTTTGCTCAAGCTTTTTTTTCGTAAAAAAAGCTTGCAGGGATCCAAGGG
>JAGADP010000314.1 GCA_017828885.1 Oscillospiraceae bacterium
CCCGGGCGATCAGCGCACGCGCCACTGTGAACGCCGCAATGATCAACTATTGCTACGGCTCGCGGGAAAACCTGCTGTACGCCGTGTTTCAGCAGCTGCTCCGGGATGCCCAGACGCAGCAGCCCGAGCTTGTAACGCTCCTGACGGCCGATCTGCCGCCGAAGGAGAAGATCATTTTGCTGCATTTCCACATGATGCGTCTGATGATCGCAAATTTCCATTATGCGCGGGCGGTCACGCAATTCATTCTGCTCAACAGACCACTCGATTCCGATCTGGAGGTATTGCCGTTCGTCATGGCGCATTTCGGCGGACGCAGGACCGAAGCGGAATGCCGGCGCATTGCCTTTGAGCTGACGAGCCTGCACGGGCTGGCCGTGCTGAAGCATGCCGAACTGAAACAAAGCTGCGGGATCGACCTTTCGGACGATGCGGCACTGGAACGCTACGTCAGAAGCTCGGTCAACCGATTTCTGGAAGAGGAGGAGCCTTATGTCTGATACAAAAGCACTGATCGTCATTGATATGCAGAACGATTACCTCTGGGAGCAGCGGAAGCCCCAGTTTTCGTATGATACCAAAGCGCTGACCGGCAATGTCAATGCGCTCATCCATGAGTACGACGACGCGGGCTGCGATGTGATCTATATCCGCCACCTCATCCAGAACCTGCCCACGAACCGCCTGCTGTTCGGCTATTCCATCGCCGGCACCGAGGGCGCGGAGCTCTACAGCGGGCTGGATGTCGTTTCCAAGTACTGCTTTGACAAGCTGTTCGGCGATGCTTTCACCAACCGCTACCTCCTGACGCTCGTGAAGGAGCGCGGCTACGACGAGGTGCATCTCTGCGGCCTGGACGAATGCGGCTGCGTGACTGCCACGGCGCTCGGAGCTGCCAAGCGGGGCATCAACGCCAAGATCATCTCCCGCGGGACAGCAACGGTCTTCCCCGGAAAGAAGGTCGAAAAGGCACACCAGAAGCTCGAAGCCGCAAAGGTCAGATTCATCTGACACCATAGCAAACGGAGGATCCCAATTATGGACATTGACAGCAACCGCATTTCCGACCTGAACATCTACCTGACCAGGATGCAGCGCTCCATCCTCGACAAGATGTTTTTCATGGACAAGGTCTTTGAGCCGTTCCAGTACATTCTCGATTTCGGCTGCGCCAACGGCGAGCTGATCCGCGCAATGAAGCCGATGTTACCGGATTACAGCTACATCGGTTATGACATCAGCCGCGAGATGATTGAAGCCGCCCGCGAGCATGTGCCGGACGCGCAGTTCTTTGACGACTGGAGCCGGATCGGCATCCCGTTCGAGAAGAGCCTGCTCAACATCTCCAGCACGATCCACGAGGTCTATTCCTACGGCGAGGAAGCGGACATCGAGACCTTCTGGGACAGGGTGTTCGGGAGCGGCTTTCAGTATGTGACGATCCGCGACATGATGTTCGCGCAGGCAGAGGCCTATCCCGTCCGGGAAGAACAGCTTGCCGCCGTCAGAGAAAGCGATTGCGCCGAATTGCTCGACAGCTTTGAAGACGTCTGGGGCAAGATCACCGACCAGCGTCAGCTCGCGCATTTCCTGCTGAAATACAAATACACCCAGAACTGGGAGCGGGAAGTCCATGAAAACTACTTCCCCCTCTGCACGGAGGAGCTGCTGCAACGGATCCCGGATCACTACCGGCTCGTCTACAAGGACGTGTTCACGCTGCCCTACGCGGCATGGCAGATCCGGAAGGACTTCGGCTTCACGCTCACCGAACACACGCACATCAAGCTCATCCTCGAAAGGATCCGCTGACAGCCGCCCCTTGTCTGAACCCACAAAACAGGCATCCAAACTTTGTAGGAATCGCCAATTTTATCGTTGACTTTGTAAACTTTCTTGCCGTTTCGTTGCATCCATCCTGTATTCATGGTACAATAAATGTGTGGGCTCCACTTGTGATACGTCCACTATCATTCAAGCAAAGGAGGGTGCGAAACTATGAACTTTCAGGCCATTGTTGACGGTATCGGAACGGCTGCCTGTGTGGTATCTGTGGAAAAGCTGGACGGCGATCGTCACGGAAAAATACGTCTTGTGACCGGCAACCGTGCCTATATCGACACCATCGAAAAACCAATGGGCGGCAATACCTTTCTGTCAACGACATTTGTCCCCAATAGTGAATATACCGACTATCTGCCAAGAGATCTGAACTTCGAGAGCGCCTGCTACCAGGCCGCCGTGCAGAAGAAATGCGTCCATTCCTATGCGCACCCTGCAAGATTTGACGTCTGGTTCAATATGTCCTTCGTGCCCCTGTCGCCGGATGACGGGAACCTCTGCTTCTGTCTGTACATCGTGGAGGTCAACTTCAAGCCGGATGCCAAGCGCCTGTCCAACATCTCGGCAGACATCGCCGGCTATGTCCTGGAAGCCTGCATCAAGCTCCAGAACCCGGACAATTTCCGTGCGGCGATGAAGGAGGTCTGCTCGGACATCCGCGACCTCTGTGAATCGGAGCACTGCTGCATTCTGCTGATGGATACGGAAAAGCGCTCCTGCTCTGTTTTCTGTGAGGCCTTTTCCAAGGATACCAAGCTTTTGCCGATGGACAAGTACGTGGACGATGCCTTCTATGACATCGCCTATTCCTGGCTCGATACGATCGGCGGCAGCAATTGCCTGATCGTCAAGAATGAGCAGGATATGGAGGTCGTCCGGGAGCGCAATCCCGTCTGGCACCAGTCCATCACCAGCGCCGGCGGCAAAACGATCGTCCTGTTCCCGCTTGAATTCAAGAATGAGCTGCTCGGCTTTATCTGGGCGATCAATTTCAGCGATGACAAGGTCAGCACCATCAAGGAGGCTCTCGAGCTGACGACCTTCATCATTGCTTCTGAGCTGTATAACGACCGTATGCTCGAGCATTTCCGCTATATGAGCTATACCGACTCCCTGACCAAGCTCCCGAACCGCTTTGCCAGCACCGACCGCATCGCCGAGCTGATCCGGCGGGAGGAACGGTTTGCGGCCGTCTCCATTGACCTGAACCACTTCAAGAACATCAATGACACCCTCGGCCTGCAAGCCGGCAACCGCGTGCTGATCGAGATCGCCAAGCGCTGGAAGGCTCTCGCCGAGAGCGTCCATCCGGGCTCTTCGGAGTGCATCACCCGCCTGAACGGCGACGAGTTCCTGCTCATCGTATGGGGCTATGAGGACGAGGAAGCCCTCCGGAGCGCGATCCTGCGCTATGCCGACGCGCTCGCCGACCATCTGACGATCGACGGCTATGACCTCTACGTGACCGCAAGCTTTGGCTATGCAGAGTATCCGATCGACGCTGCCTCGGCCGACGCCGTGATCTCCCACGCCAATCTGGCGATGAACGAGATCAAGAAGGCCAACAGCAGCGACCACATCCTCCGCTTCTCGCCCGATATTCTCAAAAACGAGCGCACGCTCGAGATCGAGAAGATCATCCGGAAGGCGCTCAAGCACGAGACCATTTACTTCAACTTGCAGCCGCAGTTCGACATGGAGCACAAGCTCCGCGGCTTCGAGGCGCTTGCCCGCATGAAGGATCAGAACGGCAATTTCGTCTCTCCCGGCGAGTTCATCCCCGTGGCCGAGAAGGTCGGCCTGATCGACAAGGTGGACAGCATGGTCTTCCAGAAGGCGACCGCCTTTTTCAGCAAGCTCCTGCAACAGACCGGACTTGACCTGACCCTGAGCCTGAATGCCTCCGTAAGGCATGTGATGAAGAAGAACTTCATCGACGAGATCCGCAATCTTCTGGCCAACAATGCCATCGCGCCGGAGCAGCTCGAGCTCGAGATCACCGAGTCCATTCTGCTCGACTCCGCGGACAAGGCGCTGCAATGCCTGAACACGCTCCGGGATATGGGCGTCAAGCTGGCGATCGACGACTTCGGCACGGGCTATTCCTCGCTGAGCTATCTGAACAAGATCCCGGCACATCTGCTGAAGATCGACAAGAGCTTCATCGACAAGATCAACGCCAACGAATCCTCCAAGCAGTACGTCGCGGCAATGATCTCGATGGGACACATCATGGGATTTGACGTGATCTCGGAGGGCGTTGAGGAGCCTGAACAGCTTGAAGCGCTCCGCAGCATCGGCTGCGACTTCATCCAGGGCTATATCTGGGGACGTCCGCTGTCCGCAGAGGATGCCGAAAAGCTGGTGCTTTCCACGCTATAAACACACACCGTCCCCGCAGCGATGTGGGGACGTTCTCTTTTCCACATGCATCTGTCGAGTTGTGCAAAGATCGTTTTTTTGCTCAAGCTTTTTTTCCGCAAAAAAAGCTTGTGGGAGTCCAGAGGGCAAAGCCCGCTGGTCGCCGTCCGCAGACGGCGAAATCTCTACAGCCGCCGGGCGCTCTGCAAGGGGTGAATTTGAAAAAAGCCCCGGTGGGGCTTTTTTCAACGAGGGGACGCTCTGCAAGAGAGAGCGTC
>JAGADP010000315.1 GCA_017828885.1 Oscillospiraceae bacterium
CCATCGTCAGGCAGAACAGGAAGACCACGGTGTTCCGCCGGCGCGTGCGTCCGCGGCTCCCGCGGGCTTTGACGAAGGCGAAAACGGCCATGAGGACGTTCAGCACAACCAGAGGCGAGAAGATGAGGTGCCGCAAGGGGCCCTCGCCGTAGTTCCCCTGTCCGTCGAAACGGAAGAGACAGCCGTAGAAGAGATTGCCCGCCAGCAGCGCGATATACAGAGCCAGAAGCCCGTACCCGAACCAGGACAGCAGGCGGGCCGGCGATTTGCCGAGGTTGATGTAGGCGATGCCTTGTTCGTCCAAATGCGCCATGATCGCTTTTTTCAGGGTGATCGCGGCGTGGTCGCAGCCGATTGCTATCATTGTCATGCTTCCTTTCGGGTGATATTGACCGCCTGCAGATAGCTTGCTGTCAGGTCTGCGGCGGTGGGGAGTTCCTTGTGTTCCTCCGTGTACTTCATTGCGGTGTAGCACACGCCTGCTGCCGACTGGCGGCGCAGGAAGGACGGTGCGGGGCGCAGGATGGTCTGGCCTTCGTGCCCCATTGCTTCATACTGCCGGATGAATTCCTCTGTGCCGTCGCCGGTGACGATGATGCTCTCGGCATGGAGCTCCTGGATCTTCTTCGCGATCTGTGCGGCGGTCTGCACCTCGTCCGGCGTGTCACGTTCGACATGCTCCGGCGCATAGCAGTCAAAGACCCGGAACAAGAACCATGCGCAGTAGAAGAGGTCGGCTCTGGCATGCATCACGGCAAGGATATGCCCAATCGTGATGCTCCGTTCTGCCAGTGCTTCCAAAGTCGAAACGCCGATGCAGGGCTTGTTCTCCGGGAGTGCGAGCCCCTGCACGGCTGCGATGCCGATGCGCAGGCCGGTATAGGATCCGGGGCCGACCGAGACGGCGTAGCAATCCACATCGTGCAGCGTCATGCCACAGTCGCTGAGGAGCTCCGTTGCCATCGGCAGGATGACCTGCGAATGACCGTTGGTGGTGTAGAGGGAGCGCTCACCGAGCAGAATGTCCCGCTCCGTGTCCAGCACGGCCGCCGAGGCGATCTTGCCGGAGGTGTCAAGTCCCAATATCCGCAAAGCGCTCATCTCCTTGTAGTGTGATATGCCGCGATTCGTCGCCGGTGCGTTCAAGCGTCAGAAACATCGTCTGCGGCGGGAGGGCGGCTTCGATATTCTCCGCCCACTCGATGGCAAAGACGCATTCGTCCTGCGGGTAGTCGTAAAAGCCGGTGGTCTCGAGCTCGTTTTCATCCATGATACGGTACATGTCGAAGTGGATGAGCTTGCCCTCGTAATCATGAACCAACGCAAAGGTCGGGCTCGTCACAAGCTCCTTGATGCCCATACCGGCGGCAAGTCCCCGGGTGAAGGTGGTCTTCCCTGCCCCGAGGTCGCCGCGGTAGGCGATGATGTCGCCGGGACGGAGCTTGGCACCGATCTGTTCCGCAAGGGCGATGGTCTCCTCCGGCGAGGTGGTATCCCAGGAAAACTGCATCAGAACAGCCCCTTGATATGGCCGTCGTTGTCGCAGTCGATGCTGAATGCCGCGGGCTTCTTCGGCAGGCCGGGCATCGTCATGATGTCGCCGGTCAGAGCCACGATGAAGCCGGCACCGGCGGAGAGACGCACCTCGCTGACGGTGATCATGAAGTTCTCGGGCTTGCCGAGCTTCTTGGGATCGTCGGAAAGGGAGTACTGCGTCTTGGCGATGCAGACGGGGATCTTGTCGTAGCCGAGGGCTTCAAATTCGGCAAGGGACTTGGCAGCCTTGGCCGTGAAGCGCACGCCGTCGGCGCGGTAGATCTCGCGGGCGATGGTCTCGATCTTCTCCTTGATGGAAAGGTCGGTGCTGTAGAGCGGCTCAAACTTGCTGCCGCCTGCCTGTGCAATGGCGAAGCAGACCTTCTGTGCCAGATCGGTGCCGCCCTCGCCGCCCTTGGCGAAGATCTCGCACATGGACGTCTGGACGCCCATCTCTGCGCAGTAATCCGCGATGAACTGGAGCTCCTCGTCACTGTCGGTGTGGAAGCGGTTGATGGCAACGACCACCGGAACATGGTACTTGTGCATGTTCTCGATGTGGGTGCGCAGGTTCACGATGCCCTTGGAGAGCGCGTCCACATTCGGGGTGGTCAGCTCTGCACGATCCATGCCGCCGTTGTATTTCAGGGCGCGGACAGTTGCCACGAGGACGACGCACTCCGGCTTCAGGCCGGCAAAGCGGCACTTGATGTCGAAGAATTTCTCGGCGCCGAGGTCGGAGCCGAAGCCTGCCTCGGTGATGCAGTAGTCGCCGAGCTTGAGCGCCAGCTTGGTCGCACGGACGGAGTTGCAGCCGTGTGCGATGTTGGCGAAGGGGCCGCCGTGGATGAAGGCGGGCGTGCCTTCAAGGGTCTGCACCAGGTTCGGCTTCAGCGCGTTCTTGAGGAGCGCCGCCATCGCGCCTTCCGCTTTGAGGTCGTGCGCGGTGACCGGTTTTCCGTCAAATGTATAGGCGACGACCATGCGGCCGAGGCGTTCTTTGAGGTCCGTGAGTCCGGAAGCGAGG
>JAGADP010000316.1 GCA_017828885.1 Oscillospiraceae bacterium
CAGGATTGACATTTGATAGACACCATGTTATAATTATTACATATATCTGGCACATCGTCAGAGAATCATTTCCGGGATCAGAAAGGAGTCTGCCCATGAAAAAGAAGCTCATCACGCTGTTTCTGCTGTGTTCCCTCATCGTTCCGGTGGGGATGACGGGCTGTCTCGATGAGGAGGATCACGAGCCCACCCAGGAGACGACCGAAGCCGCTGACCCAGCGCAGGAAACGACCGAACCGCAGGAGGAGACCGATCCGGAACAGCCCGAGACCGATCCCCCGCAGGACGAGACCGACCCGGAGGAGGAAGACCCCACGGAGGAGGAGACTGACCCGGCGGACATCGACTATACCACCGGCACACCGTGGATCTGCAGCAACCTTGACGGCGTTGTCACCGCGGACACACCGGCGGAGCTGAAGGATGACTTCTATCTGTATGTCAACAAGGATGCGCATGTGGCGCTCGAGGTGCCGGACGGCGTAACGTCGGCGGGTGCGCTCTATGACGCGGATCGTCAGGCAAGAGAGGACTTCCGCAATATGTTCGTCGGGGCCTCGCCGGAGGATCACGATGCCAAGCTTGCCTATGACCTGTACCATCTGGCGACCGACTGGGAGAGCCGGAATGCCATCGGCGCGGCGCCCCTTGTGGAGCGTGCGGATGCCGTAGAGGCGATCGGCTCGCTTGACGACCTGACGGATTATCTGGCCACGTCCGGAGAAATGCCGCTCTGGAGGCGCTATTTCGATCTGGATCTCGACAAGGACGGCTACCGGATCCTGCTGTTCGCGCCGTGCCGGCTCCTGCGGGGCGATTCGGCGGAATATGCCGAGGCGACAGAGTGGGGCGAGGAAAAGCTCCAAAAGTACGTGGATTTCACAGAACAGATGCTCGTGAAGTGCGGCTACACCGAGGAGGAAGCGGCGCAGAAGATCGACAACTGCCTTGCGTTTGAAGCCATGCTGGCACCCGCCGTCCCGACGGACGATGAGCGGTACAACTATATCTATTATCAGGAGCTGGGGCAGCGGTATTCCCGTGACGAGGTCGCTGCGCTTGCCGGTGATCTGCCGCTGCTGACGGAGCTCGAAGACACCTGCGGCATCCCGGAGATGGAGGAATATCTCGTCGTTTCGCCGGAATTCTTCACGCTGCTCGGCGAGGTGTACACCGAGGAGAACCTCCCGCTGATGAAGGACTATCTCATCGTGAACCTGATGCAGGATTATGCCGAATTCCTGGACTATGACACCTGCAAGCTCTACCACGAGCAGATCGACAGGGAGATCGACGAAATGCCGGAGGATGCGGAATACGGCAAGGAGATCGCAGAGCAGCAGCTGGACTGGGCTGTCCAGAAGCTCTACGCCGTGACCTGCCTGTCCCGGGAGGACAAGGACAAGATCTCCGCACTGACGGACGAGATCATGGCGCAGTACCACGACATCCTGAACGATGCGGACTTCATCTCCGAGGCGACCCGTGCCAAGGCGATCGAAAAGCTTGACTGCATCAAGAAGAACATCCTGTTCCCGGATGACTGGTCGGCATACAGCTTTGAAGGGCTGGACTACGCCTCCGCAGAGGACGGCGGCACTTACCTCGATGCCAGGGTGCAGATCCGGAACTACAAGCTGAAGCAGGCGGCAAAATACGCCTTCGAGCCGGAAGTTGAGCCGCAGTGGTCTCAGGCCATGGATCTGAACGAGGCCAACTGCTTCTACTTTCCGGACCATAATGCCATCTACATTCTCGGCGGCTATGCCCAGGGCGTCTTCTACAACGCCGACATGAGCACCGAGGAGCTCTACGGCAAGCTCGGCGCTGACATTGCCCACGAAATCACCCACGCCTTTGACATCTCCGGTGCCCTGTACAACAAGGACGGCCGGCTGGAAAACTGGTGGACAGAGGAAGACTTCGCTGCCTTCATGGAGCGGAACAACAAGATGATCGACTTCTATAACACCAAGATCCAGCCGTGGGAGGGGCAGGCGCTCGACGGCGAGACGCTCGCCGGTGAGACCTGCGCGGATATGGGCAGTGTCAAGTGCATGCTGCTCATGGCGGCCGACATCCCGGATTTTGATTATGACGTCTTCTTCCGCGCCTACGCCGAGGAACGCCTGACCGAGCACACCACGGACTTCATCCCGGTCATGCTCTACGATCCGCACCCCATTGATTACCTCCGGGTCAACATGGTATTGCAGCAGTTTGACGAATTCCTCGATTTCTACGGCATCACCGAGGGCGACGGCATGTATCTTGCCCCCGAAGACCGCATCCTCGTCTGGTAGCGCGGTAGCCCGCGCAGGCGATTTACTCTGCAATTTATAGTGCACCGTTCTGGTGTCCGCTTGCCCCCAATGCTTCGCAAAGGGGGGCGGGGAGCCCCCGCGGGCATCCTGCTTCGCAGTTTGTTACTGCACTTCTATAACGACCGCTTGCCCCCATGGCTCCGCCAAGGGGGCAATGCTGTCTTTCTTCGGACATCGAAGCCTTTTGGCTGCTCCCATGCAGGGCTTCGGGGATTCAGGCAATGGCGCGGGGCAAAGACCCACAAAGCAGGTCGGGGCGGGCACGCACCATAAAAATACCCCTTGCACTTTTCACCGGAGTGTGGTATAATAATAGTATCTGGGGTCAACGCCCCGCAATTTCATGAATGGAGGACTTTTCCTATGGCAATGTTTGACAAGCTGCTTGACAACCTCAAGGCAAGCAGAAAGACGATCGTATTCACCGAGGGCACCGATGCCCGTATTCTCGATGCAGCCGCAAGACTGCTCTCCGAGGGTCTGATGGACGTGATCCTCTGCGGCAACGTAGACGAGGTCAAGGCTGCTGCAGCTGCCGGCAACTATAATGTAGACGCTGCAACTGTACTCGATCCGGCTACCTATCCGGAGATGGACGCCATGGTCGCTGAGATGGCTGCGCTCCGCAAGGGCAAGATGACCGAGGAAGAGTGCCGCGCTGCGCTCTCCAAGTCCAACTACTTCGGCACCATGCTCGTGAAGATGGGCAAGGCCGATGCTCTGCTCGGCGGCGCTACCTATTCCACCGCTGACACCGTTCGTCCGGCGCTCCAGATCATCAAGACCCGCAAGGGCGCTTCCCTCGTAAGCTCCTGCTTCATCCTGTTCCGTGAGAAGGACGGCGTGGAGGAGAAGATCTGCATGGGTGACTGTGCGATCAACCTCAGCTATGAGGACAAGCTCGACAAGGATGGTAATGTTGTACAGACCGGCGCACAGAAGCTCGCTGAGGTCGCTGTAGAGTCCGCTCGTACCGCTGCCTTCTTTGGCATCGACCCCAAGGTCGCTGTTCTGAGCTTCTCCACCTACGGCTCCGGCAAGGGCGGCACGGTCAAGCTCTCCCACGATGCCGTTGAGGAAGCCCGCAAGCTCGATCCCACGCTCGTGGTTGACGGCGAGTTCCAGTTCGATGCAGCCGTTTCCGCTGAGGTCGCCAAGACCAAGTGCCCGGATTCCAAGGTTGCCGGTCAGGCCAACACCTTCATCTTCCCGCTGATCGAGGCTGGTAACATCGGCTACAAGATCGCACAGCGTCTGGGCGGCTATGCTGCATACGGCCCGATCCTCCAGGGTCTGAACGCTCCGATCAATGATCTGTCCCGTGGCTGCAACGCTGAGGAAGTATACGCTATGGCGATCATCACCGCTGGCATGGCATGATAGTTTAAATTGCAGAATTTCTGCGAAATCACGCCCCTTTCCACGTTCGTGGCAGGGGGCGTGCATTTTGTGCATCATTTGTGTACAATCCACAAAAAAGTAAAAAACTCCCGAATCAACATCTTATACACTGTCTATTTACAATTTGTTCAAAATATGCTATAATTAGAATTACAAGGAAGGGTATACAAATTGTATATGCCTGCCGCGTGATTCCGATTTGTAAATCGAAATCACAAGCCCAGGAAACACCCTGTCAAAAAGCTGGACATTCATCTGTATAGGATTTGGCAGATGTGCGCAGTTGTCCGGTCGAGGCTGTTTCTTGCGGCACCTCAGCAAGGAGGCATTGCCCGTGACAGAAAATCCCACACCTGAACAGGCTCCTGAAAAGCCGAAAAAGAAAAAGCGCTCCGCCGGCTACTACGCCGCCACCTTCTTTATTAAGGTAGGCGCAACGGTACTGGCCGTCTGGCTGCTGCTGACCTTTGTAGCGGGTGTCAATGTATGTCATGTGCAATCCGCGTATCCGATGATCAAGGACGGCGACCTCTGCATCTCCTACAGACTGGCCAAACTGAAGGAGGGCGATGTGATCGTCTACCGGCAGAACGGTACTGTGAAGTTCGGACGTGTCATTGCCTTTGGCGGCGACACGGTGAACATCCAGAGCGATACCGTGACTGTGAACGGGTACAGTCTCCTCGAAGATGTGGTCTATCCCACACCGACTGAGGGCTCGGCGATCACTTATCCGTATACCGTTCCTGACCAGACCGTTTTTGTGCTGAACGATTACCGGAAAGATCTCTCGGACAGCCGACAGACCGGCGGTACGCCGGTGAAGGACATCCAGGGCAAGGTGATCCTTATCATGCGCAGACGCGGCATCTAAACCTATTTTTGACAGGGAGTGCTCCCAGCGGACAGAATCCGGGGCAACGCTCACCCACAACAGGAGGAAAGAAGACATGAACACACGTATTTTCGCAGGTATCGCTTCTCTCGCAATGGTAGCAGCTATCGCTGCAGCACCGCTCTCCGCTTCCGCAGCTAAGAAGTACAACACCGATAGACAGAACGGCCAGGGCCTCTCCGACGGCAAGGGCGGCACCGTAGCAAGCGTAGAGTCCACCACACTTGATAAGTACCTCGTTATGAAGAATTCCGCTAAGGTTCCGAACGCATCCTTCGGCTTCGAGATCACTGCTGGTACTGCGATCCCTGCTGATGTAGAGGCTGGCAAGCTCGGCGTTCTGGCTGGCGTTGGCACTCCGGTCGTAAAGTACGGCGAGGAGGCTACCTCCCTGGACTTCTCTGCATCCGACGCGACCACTCCCGAGGATGAGAGCGCTGCTGTATTTGCTACCGCTGCAAAGGGCGATGAGAAGTATGTAAAGAAGAGCGTAGAGATCGACTTCCGTGGCGTTACCTTCACTGAGCCTGGCGTATATCGTTACATCATCACTGAGACCGGCGACAACCAGGGCATTATCAACGGCTTTACCGGTGCTGATTCTGAGGCAGTCAACACCCGCACCCTTGATGTTTATGTTGAGGACAGCTCCTATATCGCCGAGGACGGCACTGAGGTCAATAAGCTCATCATCGCTGACTATGTAATGTATGCAGGCGTGATCGACAAGGCTCCCGACGCAAAGGGCAATGAGGAAGATGAAGAGTTCTATGCGATCGACGCTCTGAAGACTGACAGCATCACCAACCTGTATGAGACCCAGGACCTGAGCTTCGGTAAGAAGGTAACCGGTAACCAGGGTTCCAAGGACAAGTACTTCAAGTTCACCGTAAAGCTCGAAGGTGTTGAAGATACCACCGCTGTATTCACTGTAAACCTCAACAATGCTGACGGCACTGTTACCAGCACGGATGCTACCGTTTCCGGTTATGTAGGCACCGACAACCCGACTGCTTTTGCAGCCAATGCTACCCTTGAGTTCTATCTCCAGGATAGCCAGTACATCACCATCGAGGGTCTGCCGAAGGGCGTTACCTACACCGTAACTGAGGACGCTGAGGATTACACCGCTACCACTGCTGATTCCACTCCTTTCTCCATCGGTTCTGTAAACTTCGGTGATGCTACTACCGGCACTATCGCTGCTGCTGACATCAAGACCGGTTTCGTGAATGATCGTACCGGCTGGATCCCGACTGGTGTTCTGGTAACTGTTGCTGGCCCGGCTGTTGCTGGTCTGCTCCTGATCGCTGGCATCGGCGCTCTGGTTATCAAGAACAGAAGAGAAGAAGAGGAAGACTAATCTGTCTTGCGACTTTTCTGGAAAAAACTGAATCGGTACTTTGACCGATTCCTGATCGTCGTGCTGGTGATCCCGCTGCTCATCGTATCCTGGTACGTTTATGACAGCTACTATGTGTTCCACCACACCGGCGAACATGATCTGATGCAGTTCAAGCCCGGCGTCCATACCGCGGACGCCGGGACTGGTAAAGAAATTCTGCCCGAGATGATCGGCTGGGTGACGCTCGACGGCACCACAGTCGATTATCCGATCATGCAGGCACCGGATAACATCCGGTTTCTCAATATGGATCCGTTTGGTGACTATTCCCTCGCGGGGAGCATCTTCCTGGACTGCCGGAATGATCCGCAGTTCAACGATGACTATTCCCTGATCTACGGGCACCACATGGAATACGGCAGAATGTTCGGCGCACTCGATGCGTTTATCGACCCCGCCTATCTGTGGCAGCACACCACCGGAACGCTCTATATCGGGCGGGACGGCGAAGTGCAGCGGCCGCTCGAGGTCTTTGCCGCCTTGCAGGTAAGCGCCGGGGATAAGGAAATTTTTGATCCGACTCTAAACCAGGTACGACAGTTTGTCAGCGCTCGGATCGACACTGAACTACGTAGCGAACCAATCCTTGCTCTGTCCACATGCAGTGACGAAGAGGCAAGGATTATTGTGCTATGTTATCAAAAATAGAAAAGAAACAGAAGGGGGACGCATGATGAAGGCAGTACACATAGTTAGCAGCGTTTTCATTTTGCTCGCTTTCTGTCTGCTGGCGATCATTGCCATTCCGGCAGCCGCATTCACCACAGTGGATGCAATTGTCCAGGTAGACTGTATGGCGGTCAAGGACAGCCAGGGTATGACATACACTATTGTGCTCGAGCCTCTGAACAAGGAATCACCCAAGCCCACCAATGATACCATGCGTGTCATGGAGGACGGCACGGGGCGTTTCCACATCCGTATATCAGAACCGGGCACCTATAAGTATAAGCTCTATGAGAAAAAGGGCACCAACAAGCATGTACAGTATGACTCCACAGTCTATACGGTATCTGTCTATGTTGAGGCAAGTGCGAACAATGAGCTGGTGTACTCTGTCTCCGTGACAAACGGCGTTTCCACCAACAAGATGGAGCGCGTGGAATTCGAGAACATCGTCCTCGGCGAAACGGAGACCAACACCACTACTCTGCCCGTACACACGGATGTCCAGACGCATACCCATGACACACAGGTAACGACTGCCGAGACCTGGGACATCCCGGATTTCTCGCAGGCTACCGACCGTCAGACCACGGCTCCTGCAACTTCGGATACCCAGGTCACCACGGACACCAACAACGGCGAGACCGGCACGGAGACTGTTGCCACCGACCCGCCGGAGGATACCGGCAGTTCTGATCCGAACCCGTCTGATCCGGATCCTTCCGAGACGACGACAACGACCACCACGGTCGAGACAACGGAGACCACCACCCCGCCCTCTGATGAATCGAATCCTGTCAAGGAATACCTGACAAATGTTCTGACAGGCGACGGTACCCCGATCGCATTCCTGATCGGCGGACTTGGCGCTGCATTGCTGGTCGGCACCGCAGCGATCCTGGTAAAAAAACGCAAGGATGAATAAATAAGTTAACGAAGCACCTTATGGAAGCATAGGGTGCTTCGTTTTGTCCTTCCGGCGTGTACAGAATATGGGCAAAAATGCATTCATACGTGCTTTATTCCGTCAAATAAAACGATTTCTATAACATTCACTGTAATTTCATTGACAATTCAGACATATTGTGATATAATAGAATAGAATACATCTGCCTGCATGCAGGCATAGGGAGGTGAGCCGATGGCAGAAACAACAGTAGGCGGATTGCGCGCTGTTGAGCTGTATTTCCGTCCGATCCGAAACATTTCGACCGGCGGCATCACGTTCTTCCAGTCGCTCACCCGCCTGAACACACCGGGGCTCGGCACCTTACAGCCGGAAAGCTTCCGGGAGGTATCCGAGGTCACGACCCAGTGTACCGACCTGTTCCGTCTGGAACTGCTGCAGGGCATCGAAGTCGTGAAGAAATTCGAGGAGCGTGAGGTGCACTTCGAGTGGCTGACGGTCTACATGCCCGTCCGCTTCCTGCTCGAGATCCGTGCAGACCGGACGCTGCTTGAATACTGCGACAAGTACGAGATCCCGACCGGCAAGCTCTGCTTCACGCTCTCCGACCGGCTCCTCATGGAGCAGGACAACATCGCGGCGGAGCGCCTGCAGGCATTGCGCGCCAGAGGTTTCCACTTTATGCTGACGGATTTCGGGGCGGACAACTGCCCGCTCATGCGGTTGGCAGGGTTCCCGGTGGACTATGTCATGCTCAGTCCCGAGGTCATCCAGTATATCGGGAAGAATGAGCGTTCCAACAACGCAGTACACTCGATCGTCGATTTTGCAGATGATATGGGTGCCAAGCCCATCGCCGACGGCGTCTCAGACAGCCGTCAGGCAGAGACCCTATACGAATTCGGCTGCTCCTACTGTGCCGGTCCCCTGTCGGGGAGCTACCAGCCGGAGGAGGAGTATGGAAAGTAATACGAATCCCTATCTTTATATATAGAATGGAGAATTAGCGTGGATGAACAGATCAGAGATGTTCTGGAGCTGAGGCGCACGGCCAAGGAAACCAAGCGTTACCTTGTGGTCATGCGTGTGCTCGGACTTCTGGCGATCATCCTGGCGGCCATTGTAGCTGCGGCGTATGCGATCTCGTATTTCTACGATAAGTTCGGAAGCTTTACCGTGCGTATCAACAAATACGATATGGTGCGGCAGGGACTGACTCTATCCGAGACCCCGGACTACGACATCTCAAACGCCCGTCTCGATGCTAACACCGTACATGATATGACAAATATCAGCGGTAAGGATCTGCCAGCGAATATCGACCAGATCAATGGCTCCCATAACGGAGAGAGTTACATCGCCTACACGTTCTACCTCATCAATTCCGGTGACGACACCATCACCTATACCGGTGAGATGACCATTGAAAATGTGACGAACAACGTGGATGAGGCGATCCGTGTCGCCGTCTATAAGAATGGCGAACGAACCATTTACGGCAAGACAAAATCCGATGGCGGTGGCATGGAAAGCGACTGCGACAGTGTTTTCAGCTCCTCCACCGTTGTCATGACGACAGAGCATGAGGACTTCGCGCCAAGGGCCAAAGACAAATATACCATCGTCGTATGGCTCGAGGGCAATGATCCCGACTGCGTGGATGCGATCATCGGCGGAACACTGAAGCTCGGAATGGACTTCCGTATCACGGAGTCAACATAACAAAAGATTGGAGAACACAACACCATGAAGAAAGCTCTTAAAATTGTAGTAGATGTCCTTTCGTGGATCATACTCGCCATTGCGCTTCTGATAACGATCCTTGTCTTTTCCTCGGGGCGCAACAACGGCGTAGCCAATCTGTTCGGCTTCATGCCCATGACCGTTGAATCCGACTCCATGAAACCCACGTTCAGCCAAGGCGACCTTATCATCTGCCGGGAGGTGGATGACATCATGCAGCTCCAGGAGAACGACGTCATTACCTTCTGGACGATCATTGACGGCAAAAAAGTCAAGAATACCCACCGTATCGTAGGTATCAACCAGGCGGATACCACCCGCAGCTTTACCACACGCGGTGATAACAACCCCATTGATGACGAGGCGCCTGTCTATGCCGGCGACATCATCGGCAAGTGGACGAGTGTCCGCATCGGCGGTCTTGGTACTGCAATGAACTTCCTGCGCACCAAGACGGGCTTCTTCATCTGCATTTTGATCCCGATGGCGATCTTCTTCCTCATCGAGCTGTACAAGTTCATTGTGACGCTCATCGAGGTCAAGGGCTCCAAGACACCGGAGATCGACGAGGAGGAGATCAAGCGCCGCGCCATTGAAGAGTACCTTGCCGCTCAGAAGCAGGAGAACGGCGAGGGGGGAGCATCCGAACAGACCGATACGTCCGCTGAGGCAGTGGCCGATGCGGCAGAAAGTAAGGAGGACGCCGCATCTGATACGGCAGGCGGCGACCCGGCATAAGAGAGGTAAACTATGAACGGATTCCTCAAATGGTTCTTTGCCTTTATCTCAACGATGCTGCAGGGCTTTGCAGAGATCTTTCTGGGATTCTGGCGAGGGATCAAGCAGATCTTTGATATTCCCGGCTATATTGCACAGTTCAAGCAGTATTGCGGCGAATTCAACGCCGTCGGATGGGTGCTTTCCATCCTGGCGATCATTTTGGTGGTGGCACTGTTTGTCGTGATCGGCATTATCATCGTGCTGGCCATCCGCAAGTACATACGCTTCCGTCATTCCATCGTCAGCAACGAGGATCTGCTCGAGGAGATCTCGCTCCTCCAGCAGCGCGTCCTGAAGCTGATGAAGGAAAAGGACGAGATCATGGCGCTCAAGGTCGCTTCGATCGGTGCGCCTGTCTCCGGTACGCTCTCCTTTGCGGGAGCAGGTGCCGCTGCCGGTGCGATCGGTGAAGCCGGTGCAGAGGGCGAGGGTGCCCCGACGGCTGTCGAAGACGGCGTGATCCAGACGATGGATCAGCGTTTCTCCAAGCTCATCGAGGTGGACAGCTTCTACAAGACCTACGAGCCCCCGGCCTACGACAATGAGATCACGCTCGAAGGCATCGTGGAGCGCTACCGCAACTTCGCATGCTCGAGAATGCACCTGTACTACGATCATAAGACGATCCGGCTGTTCCTGGCAGGTATGGCTTCCACGAAGCTCATCATCCTCCAGGGTATCTCCGGTACCGGTAAGACCTCTCTCCCCTACTCGCTCGGTAAATTCTTACAGGTAGACACGACTATCGCATCGGTACAGCCCTCGTGGCGTGACCGTACCGAGCTGTTCGGCTACTTCAACGAATTCACCAAGAGCTTCAACGAGACAGAGGTATTAAAGCGTATCTATGCATCGAGCTACAACAACGATGTCAACCTGATCCTGCTCGATGAGATGAACATCGCCCGTGTCGAGTATTACTTCGCTGAGATGCTCTCCATCCTCGAAATGCCGAACCCTGACGAATGGGCGCTCGACATCGTTCCGAATGCATGGAGCACCGACCCTGTGAAGCTTGCCAAGGGCAAGATCGTCATCCCACAGAACATCTGGTACATCGGTACGGCAAATAACGACGACTCGACCTTTGCCATCTCGGATAAGGTATACGACCGTGCGCAGCCGATCAACCTCGATGCGAAGGGCGTTGCCTTTGATGCGCCGGATACCCCGCCGATCCGCCTGAGCTACTCGCACCTCAACGCGATGTTTGAGGAGGCGTTCAAGCTCTATCCGATCTCGCAGGAGAATCTGAAGAAGATTCAGCAGCTCGACCTCTGGGTCATCGAAAAGCTGCGTGTGGCATTCGGTAACCGTATCCTCAA
>JAGADP010000317.1 GCA_017828885.1 Oscillospiraceae bacterium
ACAGTCGCCGTCCTGCCAGAAGCCGCCGAAGAAGACCTCGAAATCAACCCTGAAGATCTCCGCATTGATATTTACCGCTCCGGCGGCCATGGCGGTCAGGGCGTCAACACTACTGACTCCGCCGTCCGTATCACCCATCTCCCGACGGGCGTTGTGGTGGAGTGTCAGGACGAGCGCAGCCAGCATAAGAATAAGGATAAGGCGATGAAGGTGCTCCGGGCGCGGCTCTATGAGGCGATGCAGCAGGAGCAGACCGACAAGATCGCCTCCGAGCGGAAGATGCAGGTCGGTTCGGGCGACCGTTCCGAACGGATCCGCACCTATAATTTCCCGCAGGGGCGTATGACCGATCACCGCATCGGGCTGACGCTCTATCGCCTTGAAGCGATCATGAACGGGGACTTGGATGAGATATTCGACGCGCTTGCGACCGCCGATCAGGCCGCAAAGCTTGCAGGACAGGAGCAGTCATGACGAAGCTGCTGCATGATACGAGAGAAGAGATCGCCGAAGCGGCTGCGCTGCTTCGTGCAGGGGAGCTGGTGGCATTCCCGACCGAGACGGTCTACGGCCTTGGTGCCGATGCCAGACGCGCGGACAGCGTGCGTGCGGTCTTTGCCGCCAAGGGCAGACCTGCGGACAATCCGCTGATCGTCCACATTGCGGATATGGAGATGCTGCCGGAGATCGCATCCGAGATCCCGGAGATCGCGCTGCGGCTGAGCAAGGCCTTCTGGCCGGGGCCGCTGACGATGGTGCTGCCGAAGCAGCCTGTCATCCCGGAGGTGACGTCGGGCGGACTGGATACAGTCGGTATCCGGATGCCGTCCCATCCCGTGGCAAGGGCGCTGATCGCAGCATCGGGCTGTCCGATCGCGGCGCCGTCTGCCAACCGTTCCGGCAGACCGAGCCCGACCACGGCAAAGCATGTCATGGACGACATGGACGGGCGCATTGCCGCTGTTCTGGACGGCGGACAGTGCGAGGTCGGTGTCGAATCGACGGTCATCTGCTTTGACGATGCCGAAACGATCCACATCCTGCGGCCGGGTCTGATCTCGGCGGAGGACTTAGCGCCCTATGCGGAGCGCGTCTACGTGGACAAGGCGATCTTTGAGCAGATCGCACCGGATGTGAAGGTCGCATCCCCGGGCATGAAGTACAAGCACTATGCCCCCAAGGCGAAGATCCTGCCGGTGGATGCACCGGATTTTGACGCATTTTCCGCCTATGTGCTGGCACATGCGCAGGAGGATACCTGGTGTCTGCTGTTCGATGCCGACCCGGAGATCCCCGGCGTGAAGGCCATGCGCTACGGCGATGACGGCGCTGCACAGGCGCACGATCTGTTCCTGCGGTTCCGGGAGCTCGACGAAGCCGGCGCGGGAACTGTTTATGTTCGTATGCCGCGGAAGACCGGGGTGGATCTGTCCGTCTACAACCGGCTCATGCGTGCGGCTGGATTCGAGGTGATAACGGTATGAGTGAAAAGGAAACGCTCATCGTGGGCCTGACCGGACAGACCGGTGCCGGCAAGAGTACGGCGGCGGAGGTGTTTCTCGGGCAGGGTTTCGTGCATATTGATGCCGACCAGATCAGCAGGGAAGTCGTGGAGCCGGGCAAGCCGTGCCTTGACGAGCTGTTCGACTTTTTCGGGAACAGTATCAAGAACCCGGATGGTTCCCTGAACCGGAAGGTGCTGGCGGCCATTGCCTTCTCCGACAAGAAGAAGCTCGAGAGCCTTAACACGATCTGTCATCCGTTCATCACTGAGGAGATCTTTGAGCGGATCAAGTACTACCAGAACTGCGGGGAGCACTTTGTGCTGCTCGATGCACCGACACTGTTTGAGAGCCGTGCCTCGGATTTCTGCGACCTCATCATCTCCGTGATCGCCGACCCGGACATCCGCCGCGACCGCATCATGAAGCGGGACGGCCTGACCGAGGAGGAGGCGCTGCGGCGGATGAATGCGCAGCTCCCGGAGGACTTCTTCATCAAGCAGTCGGATCACGTCATCCGCAACAATGACGGGCTGGAAAAGCTCTGTGCCCTCTCGGAGGAAGTCGCAGACAAGATCAAGGCGTACTATATCCAGCGTTATCGGAAGTAATCATCATACTATTTATTATAGAAAGGCGGTCATTATCATGGCAAGAGGCAAGAAGGAAGAAAAGGACGCAAAGGCATTGAAGGAAGCGCTGTTTTCGCAGAAGAAGCATGCCGCACAGCGCATGGACGATCAGGAAATGAAGCAGTGCGAGGCGTTCAATGCCGAGTATATCGCATTCATGAACCGCTGCAAGACCGAGCGCGAGGCCGCTTCGTTCTTCACGGAGACGCTTGAGAAGAAGGGCTTCAAGCCATTCAAGCCGGGCATGAAGCTGAAGGCCGGCGACAAGGTCTTCCTCAACAACAGAGGTAAGGCTGTCATCCTCGCGACCATCGGCACGGCGCCCATCACCGAGGGTGTGCGGCTGTGCGCAGCGCATATCGACTCGCCGCGTCTCGATCTCAAGCAGCATCCGCTGTATGAGGCTGAGGAGATCGGCTATTTCAAGACGCATTACTACGGCGGCATCAAGAAGTACCAGTGGACGGCCATCCCGCTCTCCCTGCACGGCGTGATCGTGCGCAGCGACGGCGAAAAGGTCGAGGTGCGCATCGGCGAGGAAGAGGGCGATCCGGTGTTCTATATCACCGATCTGCTGCCGCATCTTGCCACCGAGCAGATGAAGCGCCCACTGGCGACCGGCATCAAGGGCGAGGAGCTGAACATCGTGGTCGGCTCTATGCCGTTCAAGGAGGATGCAGGCTCCGAGCTCGTCAAGCTCCATCTGATGCAGCTCCTCAACGAGAAATATGGCATCGTGGAGGATGATTTCCTCTCCGCCGAGCTCGAGATCGTGCCGGCATTCCCGGCTAAGGAAGTCGGCTTCGACCGCAGCATGATCGGTGCCTACGGCCATGACGACAGAGTGTGCTCCTTTCCGGCATTCCGTGCTTCCCTCGACGTGGAGAAGCCTGTTCACACGAGCGTTGTCATTCTCACCGACAAGGAGGAGACCGGCAGCGACGGCAACACCGGCCTGTGCTCTTCCTATCTGAAATATTTCCTCATGGATCTGGCAGAGTGCTTCAAGGCGAATGGCCGCCATGTCATGAGCGCTTCCAAGTGCCTGTCTGCGGATGTGAATGCGGGCTTTGACCCGACCTTCCCGGAGGTGCTCGAGCGCAACAACTGCGCTTACCTCAACCACGGCGTCTGCGTGACCAAGTTCACCGGCGCGCGCGGCAAGTCCGGCACATCGGATGCCTCCGCGGAGTTTGTCGGCGAGATCCGGCAGATCCTCGATGCAGGCAATGTTATCTGGCAGACCGGTGAGCTCGGCAAGGTCGATATGGGCGGCGGCGGCACCGTTGCGGCATATATCGCAAACCTCGACATCGACACCATTGACGTTGGCGTTCCGGTGCTCTCGATGCATGCGCCTTACGAGCTCGTGGCAAAGACCGATGTCTGGGCGGCTTACCGTGCGTTCAAGGTCTTCCTGGAAAGCTGAGGTAATCATGTTTAGTTATATGGATCTGACGATCACGCTGACGGATGCGGACGGCACCACGGTGCAGGAATGGGCATTCAAGGAAGTGCTGATCGACAGCACAGAGCATGGCATTTTGCTGCGGAACAAGAAGAACAAGATCGTGTTCTTTATCAAGCCGAGCCGTGATCTGACGCTCACCATCGAGGAGACAGGCGAGGATCACTGCACATACAAAGCGAACTGAGGTGCCGCATGAAGCTGATCTCATGGAATGTCAACGGATTCCGGGCGTGTCTCACCAAGGGGTTTGAGGAGCGCTTCCGGGAATTTGATGCGGATGTGTTCTGCATCCAGGAAACCAAGATGCAGCCCGAGCAGGTGACGACCTCCTTCGAGGGCTACACACAGTATTTCAACAGTGCCGTGAAGAAGGGCTATTCCGGCACGGCGGTGTTCACCAAGACCGAGCCGCTGAACGTGACCTTCAATTTTGAGGGACACACGGACGAGGGACGCGCCATCATCGCCGAGTACGAAAGCTTCCGGCTGGTGGATCTCTATGTGCCGAATGCACAGCGGGAGCTGGCGCGGATCGACTATCGGATGCAGTGGGAGGACGACCTGCGGGCGTTCCTCACGGAGCTCGACAAGGATAAGCCGGTCATTGTCTGCGGCGACCTGAACGTTGCCCACAACGAGATCGACCTGAAAAACGCCAAGGCGAACATCGGCAACGCCGGCTTCTCCTACGAGGAGCGTGGAAAGTTCGATGAGCTGCTGGCGGCGGGCTTCACGGATACGTTCCGGTATCTTCACCCCGACCAGAAGGATGCCTATTCCTGGTGGTCGTACATGGGCAGGGCGAGAGAGAAGAACGTCGGCTGGCGGATCGACTATTTCCTTGTCTCCAACCGCATCGCTGAGCGGATCCGCAAGGCGGAGATCTTCCCGGAGGTCATGGGCAGCGATCACTGCCCGGTCGGACTGGAGATCGACATCTGATGGATCTGGCGCAATACAGCCATATTTTGCATGAGCATCTCCCTGCATCTTTGTGGGGAGATCGTTGACGGATGTGGAAAATCTTACTTTTCCACAGGATTCCCCCAGGATAAAAACACAAACATCACAGAAAGAAAAATTGTGCATTCCGATGATTTTTTTGAAGTTTTACATAAACTATTGCAAGAATATTCAGAATGGTGTACAATAAAAAGGCGGCTTATTGCCGCTATGCACATCAAAAATCGTTTGGAATACAAAAACTGTAGAACAGAGGCGACACGTACATGATCTTTTCAAGTCTGATTTTCCTGTACCTGTTCCTGCCCTTGTGCCTGCTGTCGTATGCGGCAGTCAAGAGGGTCTCTGACCGGAACATGGTACTGATACTGTTCTCCCTGCTCTTCTATGCGTGGGGCGAACCCAAGCGCATCGTCTATCTGCTGCTGAGTGCGCTCGTCAATTATATATGTGGTATCGGCGCCGGAAAGGCGAAACCGATCTTCCGGAAGATCGCCGTCGGCATCAGCCTGATCTTCAACATCGGCATGATCGGCGTCTTCAAGTACAGCGGCTTCCTCGTCGAGAACATCAACGCCATCTTCGGTGCCCATTTCCCGGTGCCTGAGATCGCACAGATGATCGGCATCAGCTTCTATACCTTCCAGGTCATGTCCTATGTCGTGGACTGCTACTGGGAAAAAGTCGAACCGCAGAAGGATCCGCTCAAGCTGCTCCTGTATGTCTGCCTGTTCCCGCAGCTCATTGCGGGCCCGATCGTCCGCTACAGCACCATTGCGGCGGAGATCGACAACCGTGAGACGACCCTGCAGGATCTCAGCTATGGTCTGAGCCGTTTCGTGGTCGGCCTTGCCAAGAAGGTCGTACTCGCTGACCAGCTTTTCCGCATCGTGGATCAGTTCCTCGGCAGTACGCCCGAGAATCTGACAATCTGCGCTACATGGTATGGCATTATCGTTTATTCGCTGTATATTTACTTTGACTTCTCCGGCTATTCGGATATGGCCATCGGCCTTGGCCGGATCTTCGGCTTCCACTTCGACGAGAACTTCCGGCATCCGTATCTCTGCAAGGACATTCAGGAATTCTGGCAGAGATGGCACATCTCCCTCGGTACATTCTTCCGTGACTACCTGATGCCCGTTCCCGTGTTCGGTATCCGCAACAAGTACCTGAGCCTTGCGCTCGTATGGCTCTGCACCGGCATCTGGCACGGCGCAAGCTGGAACTATGTCCTCTGGGGCGTGTACTACGGCGCATTCATTTTGCTCGAGACCAAGATCGGCAAAAAGAAGATGAAAAAGGTGCCCATAGTGCTGCGGCATATCTACAGCAAGCTGGTCATCATCATCGGCTACGGCCTGTTCTATTTCGAGGATTTCAAGCAGCTCGGTCTGTTCTTCCGGAACCTGACCCCGTTCAATCCCAACGGCTTTTTCAGCTTTGCGGAGCAGATGTCCTTCTACAACAATCTGTTCCTGCTGATCGCCGGCGTGCTCTGCTGCTTCCCGCTCCTCGACATCCCGAAGAAGATCACCGAGAAGCACGAGGTGCTCAAAGTACCGATCTCCGTTGTGGGGACGGTCTGCTGTGCCGTGCTGCTCGTACTGAGCAGTATCCTGCTCGTGGATGCCACAACGAAGGCATTCCTCTACTACAGATTCTAAGCGTTTCGCGGGGGCTCCCCGCCAAGGAGGCATATACATGGCGAATCCATCGCACTACAGCGAAGAGGAGCTCGATGTCAAGGTCGATCATAAAGAACAGCGCAGAAAGCGTGCTGAGCTGAAAGCGCTGCAATTCAATGTCCTGACGATCGTCACGATCATGATGCTCATTGCTGTATTCCTGGCTGTCGGGAAAAGGCCGACGCAGTCCTTTGAGGAGAACCGTGACCTGGCCAAGTGCCCGAAATTCACCTTCGAGAGCTATCTGGACGGCACGTTCACCGCAGAGTTTTCCGAGTTCTATAACGATGCCGTGCCGATGCGGAGCACGTTCAAAGGCATTATTTCCGATTTCCGTGGGCACTTAGGCATCCCCTACGAGGGTGCAGAGCTCATCGGTAATGTACCGACGACACAGAAGGATCCCACACCGGCAGCGACTGAGCCTGCCACCAAGCCTGCACCGACCGAGAATGCGCCTGCTGGCGATCCCGATGCCACCGGTGCACAGGAGGAGACGCTGGCCGAGACAGAGCCGGAGACCACCGAGCCTGTGGAGAACCCCTATGAGGAGGAGGACAACGGCGAGATCGCCAATAACATCCTCATCGTCAAGGACAGAGGTATCATGCTCTTCGGCGGCAGCATGAGCGCTGCGGAGAACTATGCAAGCATCGTCAACGACTACAAGACGGCGCTCGGTTCTGATGTGAACGTCTACTCGATGGTCGCTCCGACAGCAGTTTCTTTCTACCTGCCGAAGAAGTTCAAGGATGCTTCCAACAGTGAAGCGGAGAACATCGACCACATCAACAGTTGTCTGAACGGCGTAACGCCCATCGACGTCATCGCTAAGCTCGATCCGCACAAGCAGGAGGCTATCTACTCCCGCACAGATCACCACTGGCAGCCGCTCGGCGCGTTCTATGCTGCTGAGGAATTTGCCAGCGTGGCAGGCGTTCCGTTTGCTCCGCTCGACAAGTATGAGACAGTCGTCAAGGAGGGCTATGTCGGTACCCTGTACGGCTATACCGGTTCTCAGACATTGAAGGACAATCCGGAGCCGTTCATCTACTACAAGCCGACCAACAACATCACCACCACCTACTACAACCCGGATATGACCAACGAGCGCGAGGCACCGCTGATGCTGAACATCGACAACCTCGAGGCTTCAAGCTGGTATCTGGTATTCATGGGCGGTGATGAGCGTATCACGCATGTGGAGACCGACTGCAAGAACGGCAGAACGCTCTTCATCATCAAGGACAGCTACGGCAACGCACTGGTACCGTGTCTGACCAGCTCCTTTGAGGACATCTGGGTCGTGGATATGCGCTTCTTTGAGCAGAATATCATCAGCTTTATGAAGGAACGCGACGTCACCGATGTGCTCTTTGCCATGAACACGTACAGTGCCAACAGCGGCAATGCTGATAAGTGCCGCACCATCATGAACCAGTAATACCACGCAAGCTACGCCGCTTTCTGACGGCGTAGCTTTGCGGCTATCTATGGCAACACCACACAAAGACCGCCTGACGGCTCAGCACGTCATCTGCTTGCATCTGACGTACTGTCCTTTGTGTGGTATTGCCCTACGAGCCTGTATAAAAATCCGATCTGCGGTCATCGACCGGCTATGAAGGAGGAACCTATGCTTCAGGATTTATGCTACCCGTTTGACAGCGCCGATATTATGCAGAGACGCCGCAAGCTGCTGCGTCAGCTCAAGGAGAATGAGGGCAATGTGAAGCTGCGCATTGCCGTACTCGGCGGCTCCACCACGAGCGACATCGTGAAGATGCTCGAGCTGTTCCTCCGGAACAGAGGCATCGTGCCGGAGTTCTATGAGTCCGAGTACGCCCGCTACTGGGAGGATGCGATGTTCGAGAACCCGGAGCTCGAAGCTTTCAAGCCGGAGCTCTTCTTCATCCATACCTCGAGCCGCAACATCAAGGAGATGCCGTGCGTTTCCGACTCCAAAGAGCTCTGCGAGCACAAGCTCGAGCAGACCTATGCGCATTTTGAGCAGATGTGGGAGCGTCTGGCTTCTGTTTATGGCTGCCCGATCATCCAGAACAACTTCGAGCTGCCTATGACGCGCCTGCTCGGCAACCGTGAGGCTGGCTGTCCGCAGGGCAAGATCGACTTCATCACCCGTCTGAACGTGAAGTTCTATGACTATGCGGCTTCGCACAAGAATTTCTATATCCACGACATCCAGTATCTTTCCGCCTGCTACGGGCTCGACAAGTGGCTGGAGCCGTCGTACTGGCATCTGTACAAGTATGCACTTGCCGTGCCGGCGATCCCGGAATTTGCCTATAATCTGTCCAATATCGTATGCTCCCTCATGGGGAAGAACAAGAAGGTGCTCGCACTCGACCTCGACAACACCCTCTGGGGCGGTGTCATCGGCGATGACGGGCAGGCTGGTATCGAGATCGGACAGGAGACCTCGATGGGGCAGGCCTATGCCGAGCTCCAGCAGTATATCAAGGATCATTCCCAGATCGGCGTGCTGCTGACGGTCAATTCCAAGAATGACTACGAGAACGCCATTTCCGGTCTGGAGCATCCGGACGGCATCCTGAAGCCGGATGACTTCACGCTCATCAAGGCCAACTGGGAGCCGAAGTCCCAGAACCTGCTGATTTCTGCCAACGAGCTGTATCTGCTGCCGGAGAGCTTTGTCTTTGTGTACGACAACCCCGCAGAGCGTGCCATCGTCAGCGCGCAGCTCCCGGATACGCCGGTCGTGGCGTTCGATTCAGTTGAGGAGTGCATTTTGGCAATCGACCGCAGTGGTTATTTTGAGGTGACGAGCCTGTCCGGTGACGATGCCAAGCGCACCGAGATGTACAAGGCGAATGCGCAGCGTCAGGCGGCAGCACAGCAGTTCGGGAATTACCAGGACTTCCTGCTGAGCCTGGACATGGTGGCGGAGATCCGGGATTTTGACGAGATCCATCTGCCCCGCATCACCCAGCTCACCAACAAGAGCAACCAGTTCAACGTGACCACCAAGCGTTACACACAGACCGAGATGGAGGAAACGGCAGCAAGCCCGGATCACATCCGTCTGTATGGGCGGCTTGTGGATAAATTCGGTGACAACGGCATCGTGTCCGTGGTCATCGGGCGCAAGGAGGATACGCAGCTTCACATGGAGCTGTGGCTGATGAGCTGCCGCGTGCTCAAGCGCGACATGGAGCTCGCCATGCTCGATGAGCTGGTGAAGGCTGCCAAGGCGCAGGGCATCACTGAGATCATCGGCTACTACTATCCGACCGCCAAGAACGCCATGGTCAAGGAGCTGTACGGCACCTTCGGGTTTGAGAAGATCGCGGAGGATGCGGACGGCAACAGCCAATGGAAGCTGGCGACTGCGGACTATCAGCCGCAGAACCACGTCATCAAGATCAAGGAGGAGAGTACAGTATGAACAAGGATCAGGTAATGGCAAGACTCACAAAGGTGTTCCGCGACGTATTTGACGATGATTCCATCGTGCTGAGCGACAACACATCTGCAAAGGACATCGAGGACTGGGACAGCCTGGAGCACATCAACCTCATCGCCGCTGTGGAGAAGGAGTTCAAGATGCGCTTTCAGATGAAGGAGGTCTCCGGCATGAAGAATGTCGGCGAGATGGCTTCCATCGTTGCAGAGAGAGCAAAGAAGTGAGAAACAGCCCCTGGGTCTGCGGACTCAGGGGCTTGTTTTGGCTGCTGCAAAAAAAGCCGGGAAAGTATTGCATTTTCCGGCGGGATGTGGTATAATGATATAGGCCGCTTGTTTGCGGCAGGGAATATGCCCCGGTAGCTCAGTAGGATGAGCGAACGCCTCCTAAACAATCGCGCGAGCGTATGCCTTTTCTGTTTCAAATTGAATATGTCCCGGTACCTCAGTAGGATAGAGGGTTCGCCTCCTAAGCGAAACGCCGCAGGTTCGATTCCTGTCCGGGACGCCATACAACAGCGAAAATGTACGATATTGCGTGCGTTTTCGCTGTTGGTGTATCGCACTGCAAAAACCAGATCTGTTAGAACATCTAACAGATATCAACTCTAAAACCGGTCAGGCGGCCTTAAAAAACGCCAACAGGATTGCAGTCCTGCGGGGCTCCGGAAGTCTCATGCGCCAACATGCGCCAACGAGACCGCCTGTTCCGTGTGGTTTGCTGTAGTGTGTACAGTGGATTCAGGTGTTTTCATCCTCATCCACAGGATCGTCAGGGGCGAACAGAAGTTGTTCCATCTCATCGGCCAGCTTCTGCCGCTCCTCATCCACAATTGCTGCGTAAGTGTTCATCAGCATGTCCGTTGTGCTGTGACCCATGTCACCCTGCACTGCCTTGATGTCGTGCGAAGCCCGGAGCTTTGCGGTGGCACCGGAATGGCGCAGACTGTAGAATCCCACTTCCCGCAGTTCGGTCGTTCCCAGGAACTTTTTCCAGCGCTTTGCGACCATCTCATGGGTGATCGGGCGGCCGATGTCCTGACAGAATACAAGCCCGTAGTCCTGATAGATGTCCAGCGACCGGGCCGGAGACTTGCGCTGTTCCTCGTGATGGGCAGCCAGCTTCCCGGCAAGCGTTGCTGAAAGATAGATCCGTCGGACACTCTTGTCCGTCTTGGGCTTTTTGAGCACCAGCTTCGTGGCGGTATCCCGTCCTGTGGCGGACGGAAAGATCCGGTAAACCACGGTTTTGGTGTCGTCAATGGCCTTCTGGCTCAGACGTGCGAGCTCCTGCCGTACTTGCAGATACGGCTTTCCTTCCTTGGGATGAAGATGCAAGTCCTTCCAATCCAGCCCCAGCAGCTCGCCGGTTCGCAGTGTGCAGCTGAACATGAGCTGCATCATCAGGCGCTGCTCGGGATCCTGACAGAGCCGGAGCGCTGTTTTGAATTCGTCCTCTGTCCATTGCTCACGTTCGTACTTCTCCTCCTTCGGCAGTTCCGCGCCGATCGCCGGATTGGAGTCGATGTAGCCTTGCTTCACGGCAAGCATCAGCGCCGGACGAAGGATCTTCTGTACCTCACGGACAGTGCGAGGGGTAACGTTCCCCGGATCGCCTTGATGATTGCCCCGGGCAGCCGGTTTCGTCAGCAGATCATTGTAGTAGAGCTGAATGTCACTTGGCCGGAGCTCCGTAATAAGCGCATCCCCGATATACGGCGTGATGTAGTTACGGTTGACGGATTCCTTGCTTTTCAGCGTGCTGGCCTCCCATTTGCGGTTGGCATTGCCCTGCTCAATGTAGAGCGCAACAAGCTCCTTGACGGTCAACACGGATCTGACTGCAACGGCTTTCTTCCTCGACGGGAGGTTTTCGCCGTATTTGCGTCCTTCCCGCTCGGCAGCCTCTACATACGGCAGAAGAAGCTGTGCCTCGCGGAGATTGGCGCAGCGGATATTGTATTGATGCTCTTTGCCATATGCATCATAATAGCGCTGGACGACATAGTAGGTTATGCCATTTTTCCGCCTTTTGGGTTGGATCGAAGCCATGCTTACTCACCACCCTCTCCATAAAGATACTCGAGGAAGGATGCTTTGAGGATGCGATATACTTTGCCTATGCGAAGCACCTTGAACGGGGAGCCGGTCTGGAACGCCTGCTCGATGAGCGCATACGCTGCGGACATGCTGACACCCAGCATAACTGCACAGTCCTCAACCCGGAGGGTTACGCATTCCTGGGGCTCTGTAATGACGGTTGATCTTTTCATGTTGAGTTCCTCCTTTGTAGCATTATTGGTTTACGATACTGTAAACTATTGTTAGTATATCACAAACCTCAGAAAAAGTCAAGGGGATTATTATGATTTCAGATAAAAAATCGAATAAAAAGGATCCGGAAAAAGAATACTTTGGTTCGACAGGACAAAAAATCCGCAAAACACGCGAGAGAAAAGGTGTGCCCGCCCCACAGTTGGCGGCAAACTGTGGTATAACAAAGGGAGCCATGTCTCTTTATGAGAATGGACTTCGACAAGTCGGCGATGAGAAGCGCAAGGCGATTGCAGACGCATTGGGGGTGTCGGATTACGCTTTGAAGGATCATCAGCTTCATGACAGTTCTGATATTCTATTTACATTATTCGAGATGGCGGAGATGGGTTACCTGAAACCCGTTGTCACGGAGGATTCCGTCGGGGTGCAGATCATGAATCCTGATCTGCATGATGCCATACTCGTATGGAACGAAAAATACCAGCAAAAACTGGATGGAACACTCTCGCAGGAAGAATTTGATGAGTGGAAAGACTCATTTTCGCTTGATAAAGTCGTTCCGCCTGAAAAGATCGTACCTCAGCCCGTTGGCAACGGGAGTTCTTCCGAAGAAATCCGTTCTCTGCAAATGCTGCGTCAGACAATGGAATATGATATTGGCCGTGTCGAGCATTGTATCGAAAATGATGACGTTGTGGGTATCTGGTCGATGTTCAAGGTTCTGAAAACGAATCTCCTGAACTGGCTGGATCGGGATATTGAGAGTATGATTGAGAAGAATGAAACGCATAGCGACCATAAATCTCAGTCAGAATGAACTGGCGCCTGACAATAGCACATGGACAGAAAGAACGCAGCAGCCGTAAATGGCTGCTGCGTTTGTTTCTATATATGAAATAGAAATGTGTGAAACACTGCTTATTCCTCGGACAAATCTTCCTCGGTCAGAGTCAGCTCACCGTTCTCCTTTTCATACTGCTGGATCTTCTGCTTAACAAGTGTTTCGATCATATTCGTCATGGAGCGGTTCTCGGCCTCGGCGATCTTCTTGATCTTGGCGTGGTCGGTCAGATTCAGACGAAGCGTGAATTGCGATTTGATAACAGCCATAGTGATACCTCTCTTTCACTACTATGATACCACTTTGACCTGTATTTGTATGCAATCAACTTGACACCACATTGACACCTTGCTATAATAGAAATAGAAAGACTGATGCAAGGTGGTCTGTTGTGATGAGGATTTTTACTGTAAGCTTTTTCGGCCATCGGCGTATCGACGATGCCATCCGGGTGGAGAGCGGATTAGAGAAGAAGCTCCGGCGCCTGATTTGTGAGAGGGAGTACATCGAGTTCCTCGTTGGCCGTGACGGAGAATTTGACCTGATGGTAGCATCAGTGGTGCGCCGTGTGACCCGTTCGACCGGGTGGGGCAACACGCATCTGACGCTGGTGCTGCCGTATCTGAAAGCGGAGTACCGGGATCATGAGCAGGAGTATCTTGCCTATTATGATGAGGTAGAGGTTTGCCCGGTGTCCGCCGCTGCACACCCCAAGTCCGCCATCCGGATCCGCAACCGGGAGATGGTGGAACGTTCGGATCTGGTGATCTGCTGCATTCAGCATGAATACGGCGGAGCATATCAGGCGGTGCAGTATGCGGAGAAACAGGGGAAGAAGGTCATGAATCTGGCGGATGAGGAGGAAGTACCAGACTGAGCATATTCCCGGCATGATCTGGCTGAACTGCATTGCTTTTTCTGGCGTACTGTGTTATAATGGAAACAGCAACCGTTATTTATTCAGTTGATCGTCGGAGGGATGACAGATGAACTATACAATCCAGCTATTGCTATGGAATTGGTATTTATTTGTTTCGTTTCTGCTGGTGTTTGTGCCTCTGCTTGTGGCAGAGAGCCTCATGCGGGAACGGAGAATGCAGCAGAAAGTGGTCTGCTGAAAACCGCACTGCTGCTCATTCCGCTGACGCTTATTGGCATGGTGCTGTTTTTCGCAGCCGGGATGGCTGCGGGCAGACTGCATGGCGTGCTTCCTATGATCCTTGCCCAGACCGTCCCTGTGGGGTTGTCGGCTCTGGTGGAATACAGACTTGCCGGTCGGTTTGCGCTCAAAAAGACGAAGCGCATCCTTGCGGCGCTGCTGATGCTGTTGCTGTATATAGCTGAGACAGTGCTGTTGATCTGGTTCGGAAGCGGCATGACGACATAATGCTGAGCCTGCGGAGAGATTCTCTCCGCAGGCTCAGATTGTACTTTTGATAGATGAGACTCTTCGATTCGCAACAAGAATAAAACGGACTTATTTAGGTGAATTAGGAGTGGTATTCAGTTACACATTTCGCTATGCACTATACTTGTCAGATGGCTTGCTCTTTTTTTGTAGATTGCGCATACAACAGAACAAGTCAATACAGTATGTTATACCGTTACTAATTCTGCAATCTTAGCCACAATGCTTTCCATTGGCTCATCACTTGTGCTTAAACCGCTGCGTGATCCGAGCAGTGGACTAACCTCACGCAAGTCTTCAAAAGATGTGTTGTGAACAATAGGTACGAGCAAATCACGAGCAAGCAGAGCTGAAAGCTCCTTTTCCGCTATTCCTTCTCGTTTAATACGATCAATGAATGACGGCGTGACTAGCACAATACCAATGCGTGATTTTGCAAGCCCTTTGTCAATTTCACGAAGAAGGTTTGATCCTAATGGAACATCTTTCTCGCTGAACCAAACACTTACGCCCTCTGATTCAAGCAAGTCATTTAATTCTTTAGCTGCACCTTTGCGATCATCCCAAGCATGACAAAGAAACACATCTCGCAAATCTGGGTTGCCGGATCGCTTTTCAACATTTGCACGCACGGGAGTCAGAGTTCGTATTTCTGAGTCGGTATATAGGATGGTAGAGTTTTTGGAAGACCAACGAGCCTTACGCTTAGTTTGTTTTACCCCTCGACTACTTGACGAGGAACTGCTCACTGCATTGATAGTGGGAAAAGCATAGAAGGAGCTCGGGTAGGAAACAAAAGACCTACCACCACATACCGGGCAATTTGCTCTTCCACTCGCAGTACGATGACCCTGAACTGGAGCTGTACATCTCATATTTTTAATAATCCTCACTTTCCATGCTTAGTCTTGTCAACGAGTACGAATGTAGTCGCACCCTTGGGTGTTGGAGGAACGGTTTTGCCTTTGACAAGCGTAACCTCCGTCTTGCTTCCAACAGGTTTGTACTGGCCTGAAACAGGGGCTTTCTGCCCAGTTTTTGCCTTTGTAGCCATCAAGACCACTCTCCTTAATATTTAATTAAAGAGTCACACGCTTAATTTTTACTTTCTGTTGACAAAAAACTATTGCATTCTGTGAGAAAATGTGATATAATAATAGTTGTTCAGACTGACATTAGTATCTCATTTCGTATGTGAAATGCTTTTGTCAACTTAAGAGATGCCCCTCACAC
>JAGADP010000318.1 GCA_017828885.1 Oscillospiraceae bacterium
GCTGGGCAGCCGGGACGCCCATTCCTGACACCGTCTTCGAGATTTATGACAAGGCTGGTCGACTGGTGGATACGGTCAAAACAAATAAGAACGGTGTTGCCGCCTCCAAGCCTATGCCCCTGGGCCGGTACCGCATCATCGAATCTCAGGCGGCAAACTTCTATGCGCTGGATAAGACACCCATCGAGGTGGAGGTCGAGTTTGCCGGTCAGATCGTGAAAGCGGCCATGACCAACAAATCCCTCTATACCAACGTGAGCATCACGAAGCGCGGCTACAGCGAGGTCATGCCCGGTCAGAGCATCCGCTATGACTTCTCCGGCATCGCCAACAATTCCACCACGGCGCTGGAGTCCTTCTACTGGCGCGACACCCTGCCCACGGGTGCGGTGCGGCTGGATAAGATCGTCACCGGCACTTGGAATGCGGCGGGCAATTACAAGATCGTGTACAAGACCAACTACAGCACGGAGTACAAGCTCCTCGCGGACACCCTGTCCACGGAAAAGAATTATGTCCTCGACGCTTCGCCCGCTGCCCTCGGCCTTGCAAACGGCGAGGTCGTGACCGAGTTCATGGCGGTCTTCGGCATTGTACCCTCCGGCTTCCGGCAGGTGGAAGCGCCCAAGATCTACTGCACGGTGCTGTCCGCACTCAGCGGCGGCACACAGTTCACCAATGTGGCGGACGTCGGCGGCGTTTACAGCGGTCAGTGGATCATGGCGGTCTCCCGCTGGGTCACTACCGTATACACGCCGTCCGAGCCCGCCAAGCCTCTGCCGCGGACGGGGTATTGAGCTATGATGACAGAGGAACGGAAGAACCAGCTCTATGACGAGATGTTCGGCTGGATCTGTGAGCATATCCACGACTCGCACGATCTGTATATCACGCTTCATGAGCATTTCGGCATGAGCAAGGAGGAGCTGCACGACCACTGCATCGAGAGCCTCGACGAGTATTTCCCGGAGGACGGTCCCATTGAACGGCTCAAGCAGAAGCTCAACGCCTGCTTTGAACAGTACAAGGCCGGGTGGCTCCAGAAGCGGCCCGACGTTCTGATCGAGGAGGCGGAGGAGATCGCCTCCGTCCAGCGGATGTTCAAGGAACTGCCTAAAGCGGTCACGGAGGAGGATGCGGAATACCTGCTCCGCTTCAAGAACCCGCTGGAGGTGGTCAGCGACAGTTGGCAGAGCATGAACGGCTCCGGCACCGTCGTCGATGACGATATGTCCTATATCCTGTGGGACCTGCGCGACAAACAGAGCGCCGAGTTCGACTATGAGCTGGAGCCGGAGTATTACGGGCAGCCCGCGCCCTCATCTCCCGAAATGACACCGCAAATGTCCATGTAATCCTATCCACCACGGGCCGTCTCTTCGGAGGCGGCCCGATGTTTTGTCAGGAGGTACTCTATGAAAACCAAACGAATCCTTCGCATCCTCACCGCAGCCATGGCGCTGGCGCTGCTCTGCGTTGTGCCCGCCTTTGCCGCGGGCACCGGCGATGTGTCCGGCGCCGTGGAGCAGACATGGACCGCCGCGTCCGGCCAGCTCAAAACCATTGTCAACAACGTGGTCTTCCCCGCGCTGGACGCGATCCTCGCCGTGTTCTTCTTCGTCAAGGTCGGCACGGCGTATTTCGATTACCGCAAGCACGGCCAGTTTGAATGGGCGCCCCCGGCGATCCTGCTGGCCTGCCTCATTTTCACCCTCACCGCCCCGACCTACATCTGGGGCATCATCGGAATGTGAGGTGCGGTCATGACGTTCTTTGAGCAGGAGCTCCGCAAGGTCGTCGGGGCCATCTACCCCGACGCCAAGTATGTCGGGAGAGCCGCCTATGTGGACCTCGGCGGCGGCAACCGCGGCAAGTTCGAGTTTGTGACGCTGGGCACCCACGAGCAGTATGAGGCGATTCGTGCATCCGTCATCAATCGGAATGACGGTCAGATCGACAGCGTCACGCTGCGCTTCGCCGACCTGTTTTCGCCGAAGAAGCTGCCGATGTGCAAAAAGCCCCATGCATGGGCGGACGGCGGAAAGGTCGAGTGGTACGGCTTCACGCCCACAGCCGCCGACTATGACAGCCTGATCGCCGCCGTCAGCGACTATACCGAACTCTTTGAGGCGCAGGCCCCGGTGATGCGACAGGAACAGAGCATGTAAGGAGGGACAGAATGTTCATATGGGACTTTGTGGCCTCCACCGTGCTGTATGAAATCCTTGACTGGTGCTACAGCCAGATGGTTGGCATGCTTGGGAATTTTTTCGAGCAGATGGGCAACATGGGTGTGGAGCTGTTTGAACTGACATGGGTGAAGTCCATCGTACAGTTCTTCTCCCGCCTCGGCTGGGCGCTGTTTGGTGTCAGCCTTGTGGTCTGCGCTTTCGAGTGTGGAATCGAATACTCCTCCGGCAGAGGGAACATCCGGCAGACGGCGCTGAATGTCCTAAAGGGCTTCATGGCGGTGTCGCTGTTCACGACGGTTCCTGTCCGGCTCTATGCCCTGTCCGTATCATTGCAAGGGACGCTGTCCCGCGCCATCACCGGCTTTGACACCATTGGCGAGGCGGCGACGGACGTTCTGTCGGTATTCCGCGAGATCGAGAGCCTGGCGGAGATGCAGGAGGAGCATGCGCTGAGCGTCGGCAACATCACGAATCCGATCCTGATTCTGTTCTGCCTCATCCTGATCGGCTATTCCGTGATCAAAGTGTTCTTCGCCAACCTCAAGCGCGGCGGTATCCTGCTCATCCAGATTGCCGTGGGGAGTCTCTATATGTTCAGCATCCCCCGCGGTTACTCGGATGGCTTCACCCAATGGATGAAGCAGGTCATCGGCCTCTGCCTTACAGGTTTTTTACAAGCGACGATGCTTGTCGCCGGCTTGATGGTATTCCCGTCGCATTCACTCCTTGGCCTCGGACTGATGCTCGCATCGGGAGAGGTGCCGCGAATCGCCGGAGCATTTGGACTGGATACCACGACAAAGGCAAGCCTTTCTTCTGCGGTCTACACGGCGCAGGCAGCGGTCAATACAACAAAGACCATCGCCGCGGCCGCCGCTGCATAAGGCAGGAGGCGGAAGATGATCACCATGGGAA
>JAGADP010000319.1 GCA_017828885.1 Oscillospiraceae bacterium
GGCGAAGCCCCGGCCGATACCGCAAAGCGCTGCCTGACGGCAGTGGGCGCGGTGCTCCGTGCCATGACAGAGGCCGTTTTAGCAGAGCATCCGGGCTGCCCGGTGCTGTATGCGGGCGGTGTGATGGCGGACATGCTCATCCGGGAGCAGCTTCGCGGGGCAGACCGCTATTTTGCCGAGCCTGCCTTCTCCTGCGACAATGCTGCCGGAACGGCACTCTATGCCGCAGTTGTGCAGAAGGGACAGTAGGATGAAAGCATTTACGGTAACGGAGCTCAACCACCATGTGGCGGAGCTCATCAAAGGGGATAAGTCTTTGGCGCATATCTGGCTCAAAGGCGAGATCTCCAATTTCAAGGCGCATACCTCCGGGCATCTGTATTTTTCCCTGACAGATGCAGGCGGCGTTGTCAAGGCCGTGATGTTCCGGAACATGGTGAGCCGGCTGCGCTTCAAGCCGAAGGACGGTATGACCGTGCTGGTCTCTGCCGGCGTGACGGTCTACGAAGCGGGCGGCGTCTACCAGCTCAATGTCTGGGACATGCTCCCCGAGGGGGCAGGTGCCGTGCAGCAGCAGCTCGAGGAGCGCAAGGAGCGTCTCCGGAAGGCGGGGCTCTTTGAGGAATCCGCCAAGCGTCCGCTGCCGGCAAATCCGAAGACGGTCGGGGTCATCACCTCGCCGACGGGTGCCGCCTTGCAGGATATTCTACAGATCATCGGGCGGCGCTGTCCCGTGGTACGGGTCAAGGTATTTCCCGTGCTCGTGCAGGGCGCCGGTGCGGCGGATTCGATCACGGCGGGACTGCGCTTTGCAGCGTCTCAGGACTGTGATGTCCTGATCTTAGGCAGGGGCGGCGGCGCTGCGGAGGATCTCGATGCCTTCAACGCCGAGAATGTCGCCTATGCGATCTATGACAGCCCGGTGCCGGTCATTTCGGCGGTCGGGCATGAGACAGATTTTACCATCGCCGATGCGGTGGCAGACCGGCGCGCGCCTACGCCCTCAGCGGCGGCAGAGCTTGCGGTGCCGGATGCGACCCATCTGCATGAGCAGCTCCGGATCGCCGAGCGTGGTCTGCGGACGGCCTTTGAGACTTCGATCAACAGGCGCCGGCAGCAGCTTGCTGTACTGGAGCAGCGTTTACAGCAGTGCCGTCCGGAACACAGGATCCGGCTACAGGCGGAGGAATGCCGCAGACTGACACTGCGGATGGAGAAGAGCATGCAGCTTCTCTTAGCCAGAAAGATGGCGGCGTATCAGACGCTGCAGGAGAAGCTCAGCCAGCTGGATCCGCTGCGGGTATTGCAGCGGGGCTATGCGGCAGTCTATCACGAAAACGGAGAGCTGCTGTCCTCGGTGAAGGGCACACAGCCCGGCGAGCCGCTCACGGTGCGGCTTGCAGACGGCAGCTTACAGGTAAAGGTGGATACAGTTAATGAAGTATGAGGAGCTCATGAAGCGGATCGCGGAGATCACCCGCAGGCTCGAGACAGAGCAGCTTCCCCTGGAGGAGGCTACCAAGCTCTATGCCGAGGGGATGGAGCTGTCCGCGGAATGTCACAAGTTTTTAGAGGATGCTGTACTGGCCGTGGAGCAGATCCCGGTGCCGAAGCAGGAAACGGGGGAAGCAGAATGACTGATACCAAGAGCCGCATTGCTGCCTATGCAGCAAGAGTGGAACAATACATCACAGAGCAGCTTGCAGCGATCAAGAGCCGCCGCGGCGCTCTGGCCACGGACGATGTCTTTGCAGCGATGCACCATTCGCTGTCCGCTGGCGGTAAGCGGATCCGTCCGGCGCTGATCTATGCCTTCTGTGAGGCTTGCGGCGGTACGCCGGAGATGGCCGATGCGGCAGCCTGCGCGATGGAGATGTCGCACACGGCTTCGCTGATCTTTGACGATCTGCCGTCCTTTGACGACGACGATCTGCGCCGGAACCAGCCCTCCTGCCACAAGGCCTTCGGCGAGGCAACGGCGATCCTGGCGGGCTACGGCCTGATCTGTGCGCCGTTTGAGATCATCGCCCGCGACCCGCACCTTTCCGCAGAGCAGAAGACCGCTCTGGTGCAGCTCCTTGCGGAATGCGAGGGCGTCAACGGCATGGTCGGCGGCCAGCTCATGGACAAGCATTTCGAGAACCGCGAGAGCGTGACGCTCGAGGAGTTACAGACCATGTGCCTTGGCAAGACCGGTGCGCTGATCCAGGCCTCCTGCAAGATGGGCTGCATCTGCGGCGGCGGCACGGACGAACAGATCAAAGCAGCAGGGAATTACGGCAAAAGTGTCGGCCTTGCGTTCCAGATCATAGACGACATCCTTGATGTGACAAGCACGGAGGAGCAGCTTGGCAAGCCCATCGGCAGCGATGCCGAGGAGAACAAGTTCACCTTCGTGAACCTGCTTGGCATCGACCAGGCCAAGACCACGGCTTCTGCGGTCTCCGCACAGGCACACAGTGAGCTTGACTGTTTCCCGGATGCAGCATTTCTGCACGATATGGCAGACACGCTGCTTGTGCGGGTGCAGTAAGGAGGTGCAGAATGGCGTTTTATAATCCGGTAATCGTTTGTGGCATCATCGGCTGGGGATCCGCCCAGATCATCAAGTTTTTCCTGAACCTGTTCCATAATTCGAGCTTCGAGCTGGAGCGTCTCTACGGCTCCGGCGGCATGCCGAGCTCGCATTCCTCACTGGTATGTGCGGCGTTCATCTCCACAGGCCGTCTGGTAGGCTGGGAGAGCCCGATCACGGCAGTCATGTTCGTGCTGGCAGCGATCGTCATGTACGATGCGGCCAACGTGCGTCTTGAAGCAGGAAAACACGCCAAGCAGCTCAATGAGATCATGGAGCGGCTGCTGGCGCTGGACGGTGATATGGATGCCAAAAGCAAAGAATTCAAGGAATTGCTGGGTCACACCCCGCTGCAGGTATTCTGCGGCGCAGTTCTGGGCATTGTGATCGGGGCATTATTTCCGTTAGGATAAAGGAAATGGATATGAGTATACAGGATAGAATGCCGGAGCAGAAGGAGTATCGGCTTGCCGATCTGCAGCTCCCGCAGGATCTCAAAAAGCTGAGCTACCTGCAATGCGCCCGGCTGGCCAAGGAGATCCGCAGCCTGATGGTGCGCACGATCTCCAACAACGGAGGACATCTGGCCTCCAACCTCGGTACAGTTGAGCTGACGCTGGCACTGCACAGGATCTTTGAATCCCCGAAGGACAAGTTCATCTATGACGTCGGTCACCAGTGCTATACCCATAAGATCGTGACAGGCCGACTGAAGGAGTTCCGTACCATCCGCAAGGAGGACGGCATCTCCGGCTTCCCGAAGCCGTCTGAATCGCCGCATGATGCCTTCATCAGCGGCCATAGCAGCACCTCGATCTCTGTCGCCTGTGGTATGGCGGAGGCGATGCGTCTGGCCGGCGACCATCACTATGCCATCGCCGTGATCGGTGACGGCGCGCTGACGGGAGGTCTGGCGTTTGAGGGCCTGAACAACGGCGGCAAGAAGAAACTGAGCAATCTGATCGTCATCCTCAATGACAATGACATGTCGATCTCCGGCAATGTCGGGGCGGTTTCCGGCTATCTGCGCAGTATCCGGGAAAGCGAGAGCTATGTCCGCACCAAGCAGGAGATCGAACGTAACCTGCACAACACCCCCAAGATCGGTGAGCCGACCATCAAGGTGCTCAAGCGCACGAAGGACAGCTTCAAGCGCGTGGTGCTCAAGCAGGCGACCATGTTCGAGCAGATGGGCTTTGTCTACCTTGGGCCGGTGGACGGTCATAACCAGCAGGAGCTCGAGGAAGTCCTGCGCACGGCGAAGTGCTATAAGACGCCCGTGCTCATCCACGTCAAGACGGTCAAGGGCAAGGGCTATCTCCCGGCGGAGCTGCATCCTTCGCAGTTCCACGGCGTATCGAAATTTGACATTATGACAGGCAATCCGGAGGTCTCCGGCGACGACTGCTATTCGGCAGCGTTTGGCAAGGCGCTGACGGAGATGGCAACGGAGGATGAACGCATCTGCGCCATTACGGCGGCGATGGAATACGGCACCGGCTTGCAGTATTTTGAAGCAGAGCATCCGGGGCGGTTCTATGATGTCGGCATTGCGGAGCAGCATGCGGTGACCTTTGCCGCAGGGCTCGCAGCATGCGGACAGCTTCCGGTATTTGCCGTGTATTCGACCTTTTTGCAGCGCTCCTACGACCAGCTCATCCACGATGTAGCGATCGGTGGTCTGCATGTGGTGCTTGGTATCGACCGCGCCGGCATTGTCGGCGAGGACGGCGAGACGCACCAGGGCATGTTCGATGTGCCGATGCTGACGAGCATCCCGGGCACGGTGATCTATTCGCCGGCGTGCTATGAGGAGCTGCGCATGTGTCTGCGGCGTGCTGTCTGGGAGGAAACCGGCCTGACGGCGGTGCGCTACCCGCGAGGCAAGGAGGGCGATCTGGCCTTTCCGCACGATGCGCTCAATACGTCGTACACCTATACTGAGGATCCGGAGGCCGATCTGCTGCTGATCTCCTATGGCCGCGTCTACGAAGCGCTCTGGGCAGGGCATGAGACCTGTGCCCGCAGCGGTTATAAGACGAGTGTCCTCAAGCTGACGAAGATCTTCCCGGTGGATGAGGAGCTCGTGGAAAAGGCGCTGCGCTACAAGGTCGTGATCTTCTTCGAGGAGAGCAGCGGCTTTGGCGGCATCTCGACGATCTTCGGCTCGCTGCTGGCACAGTACGGCTTCAACGGCCGCTTTGTGCGCGTATCGGCAGATAATTTCATCAAGCATGCTTCAGTGAAGTCCCTGCTCGAAAAGGCCGATCTTTCGGAGCACGCTGTCTGTCGCTACATCTATGCCTATGGCGAAAAGGGTTGATCTTGCACTGACGGAGCGGGGGCTTTGCGCCAGCCGCTCCCGTGCCAAGCTGCTGATCGCGGAGGGCAAGGTACTCTGCGACGGTGTCCCGGTGACGAAGCCCTCGGCGCTCGTGGATGATGCGCAGGAGCTGACCGTCACGGAGGACATTCCCTATGTCGGACGCGGCGGATTGAAGCTCGCAGGCGCGCTGGAGGTCTTTCCGGTCAGCCTGACGGGCAGGGTCTGCATGGACATCGGTGCATCGACCGGCGGCTTTACCGACTGTATGCTGCAACAGGGCGCCGCGAAGGTCTATGCAGTGGATGTCGGCCACGGACAGCTTGCCGAAAGCCTCCGGGCTGACAGCCGTGTTGTGAATTTAGAGGGCACAGATGTCCGGCAGCTTCGCGATCTGCCGGAAACACCGGACTTTTGCGGCATCGACGTGTCGTTTATCTCGCTCCGGCTCGTGCTCCCTGCGGTATACGGTCTGCTGGCGGAGACGGCGGACTGCATGGCGCTCATCAAGCCGCAGTTCGAGGCCGGCCGTCAGGACGTCGGCAAGGGCGGCATCGTCCGCTCCCGGAAGGCACATCTGCGAGTTTTGCGGGATGTGCTCGAAACGGCGCAGACATGCGGCTTTGGCATACAGGGCATATGCGTTTCCCCCATCCGTGGCGGCGACGGCAATGCGGAATATCTGGTCAGTCTGACCAAGGGAAAGCCCGCACCGGCGGGACTGCCTGATCTGCAGGCGGTCGTTGCGGCTGTGGACGGGCTGAAATAATCGTGATTACCCCTCATAACTGGGGCATGAAAATGGCAGGTGTTAGTATGTTACGTTTTGCGATCTATCCGAATTTCCAGAAGAAACACGCACTGTCCTGTGCCGTGGACGTCTGTCAGAGGCTCCATGCACTGGGCGGTGAGGTTTTTGTAGACCTCGCCTACCGGAAGGAATTTTCCGGGCTGCGGTATCTGCAATTCGGCGAGTTTACGGAGCTGATGGAACGGGTGGACATTGTCATTGCCATCGGTGGTGACGGTACCATGCTGCGCTGTGCCAAGGAGATGATCGGCACCTCGGCGGTGATGCTCGGTATCAACACGGGGCATCTCGGCTTCATGGCCGGCCTCGAAACGGACGAGCTCGACGAGCTCGGAAAGCTGTTCCGGGGCGA
>JAGADP010000320.1 GCA_017828885.1 Oscillospiraceae bacterium
AAGCCCGTCTACCAGATGAGCTTTGACATCCACAGCGTCAGCTCGCCGGGATGTGTCAACTGCGGCGACCAGGCGGACGGTTTTACAGACGGTGCCGGGAATAGCTGCCTTGTCCTCTCGGACGGCATGGGCAGCGGCGATACGGCTTCACTGGCGGCCAGGATCGCCGTGCGGACGCTGCGCCGCATGATCTGCAGCGGCATGCCACCGGAAACAGCCATCCGGCTCGTGAATGCGCTCCTGATGACCGAGACGAACACGGAGAACTTCGCCACCCTCGACATCTGCTACCTCGACGGCGACACCGGCACGATCACGCTCTACAAGGCGGGTGCAGCGGCGACCTTGCTCTGCCGGCGCTCGAAGGTACACCGCATCGCCTCACGGAGCTTCCCGGTCGGCATCGTACCGGATGCACGTCCCTCCGTCCGGCAGATCAGCGGCCTGGACGGGGACAGCATCGTCATGCTCTCCGACGGCATCAGCGAGGGCGAATATCCCTACATCCGACAGCTCCTCCAGCAGGGGCTTCCGTTGAAGGAGATCACCCGCACGATCTGCGAGAAGGCAGCGGTTTTCAACGGCGGTCAGGTGCGGGATGACATGACGGTCATCGCAGCACGCATCCGCACTGAAAATTTGTCAGAAATGACAAAAAGCGACAGAGAGGCAACCTATCAGCATGGGAGGTTTGCCCTATCGACTTCGTAAACTTTGTTAGAAATCAACAAAATCCAACCGTTAAAATTATCACTCCATATGAAATTTTGACACGCTTTCGGAAAAGACTTGCAACAACTATCATTTTCTGTTAAAATAGAAGTATAAAGGGGGTTACAGCTATGAATTCTACTACCAGCAACCCGAATGATTTTCCGCTGTATTTATTCTACCAGGGCAAGAACAGCGAGAGCTATAAGTTTTTCGGCGCACATCCCGTGATCGAGAACGGCGAGAAGAAGTTCCGCTTCCGTGTGTGGGCTCCGAATGCAGTCAGCATCTCGGTCGTTGGTGATTTTAACGAGTGGAAACGGGAGAGAAACCCGATGATGCTCATTGCCGACGGTATCTGGGAGACGACGATCTCCGGACTGGCGCAGTACGATGCCTACAAGTACAGCATTGAGACGCAGAAGGGACAGATCCTGATGAAGTCTGACCCTTACGGCACTCACTTCGAGACACGCCCGGCCACTGCTACCAAGATCTATGAAAGCTCCTATCAGTGGCAGGATGATGCGTGGTTCGAGGAGAAGAAAAAGCACGTTGTCTACAAGCGACCCATGAACATCTATGAGGTGCATCTGGATTCCTGGAAGCGCAACCCGGACGATACCGCGCCGGATTATGTGAGCTTTGCCAAGATGATGGTGCCCTACATGAAGCAGATGTCCTATACGCACATCGAGTTCATGCCGCTGACAGAATATCCGTTTGACGGCTCCTGGGGCTACCAGGTGACGGGCTATTTTGCGCCCACGTCCCGCTACGGCACCCCGGATGACTTCCGTCAGATGATCGACCTGTTCCACCAGGCGGGCATCGGCGTCATCCTCGACTGGGTACCGGCGCACTTCCCGAAGGATGCGCACGGTCTGTACGAGTTTGACGGCACCTGCTGCTATGAGTACACCGATCCCAAGAAGATGGAGCACAAATCCTGGGGCACAAGAGTATTTGACTACGGCAGGGGAGAGGTATGCTCTTTCCTGATCTCGAGCGCCTGCTACTGGCTCGATGAATTCCACCTGGATGGCCTGCGCGTTGATGCAGTGGCTTCCATGCTGTACCTGGACTACGACCGGAGAGACGGCGAATGGACGGCCAATATCAACGGCGGCAACGAGAACCTCGAGGCTGTGGAATTCTTCCGCCACCTCAACGAAGCAGTCTTTGCCAAGCATCCCGATGTGCTGATGATCGCGGAAGAGTCCACCGCATGGCCTCTCGTCACCAAGCCCACGGACATTGGCGGTCTCGGCTTCAACTTCAAGTGGAACATGGGCTGGATGAACGACATGCTCCAGTATATGTCGCTCGATCCGCTCTACAGAGCGTTCAACCATGACAAGCTGACCTTCTCGTTCTTCTACTGCTTCTCGGAGAACTACATTCTCCCGATCTCCCATGACGAGATCGTCTACGGCAAGTGCTCCATGATCGGCAAGATGCCGGGCTATGAAGGGGACAAGTTCGCCTCCTACCGTGCATTCCTGGCGTATATGATGGCGCATCCGGGCAAGAAGATGCTCTTTATGGGTCAGGAATTTGCCCAGCGCAACGAGTGGAACTACCAGACCGACCTCGACTGGGAGCTGCTCGACAAGCCGGAGCACAAGCAGACACAGGAGTTTGTGGCAAAGCTCAATGCCATGTACCTGAATTCGCCCGCTCTCTGGGACAATGACGATTCCTGGGGCGGCTTCAGCTGGATCTCCCACGATGACTATAAGCAGAGCGTCATTGCGTTCCGCCGCATTGCCGATGACGGCAGCGAGCTGATCGCCGTCTGCAACTTCGTGCCGGTGACCCGCGAGGACTACAAGATCGGCGTGCCGTTTGAGGGCAAGTATGAGCTCGTATTCAGCACGGACGACAAGGAGTTCGGCGGCAACGGCCTGGCACTCCAGCATTATGAGACGATCGAGTTTGGTATGCACGGCTTCGACCAGTGCATCTCCCTGACGCTGCCGGCACTTTCGGTGCTCTACCTCAGACGGGTACTCCCGAAGAAGCAGAAGGCACCTTCGCTCGCAGAGCTGGCTGACAGAAAGGCCGATGAGAAGGCCAAGGCTAAGGAATGACCTGCTGAACTGATTTTTAGGGAAGTACTGATCGATCCATCGATCAGTACAGGGGGCGTGGGGCGCAGCCCCACAAATAGCCCTTTACTATCCCCGAAGCACTGAATTTCTGATTTGTTCAGTGCTTGCTTAGAGTGAATCTGACTTAGGAGGATTATTATGA
>JAGADP010000321.1 GCA_017828885.1 Oscillospiraceae bacterium
CAGAAAGGTTGGCTGTTAATGGCAGCTATTCAAATCACAAAGGATGATTTCGCGGAGATTAAAGCAAGTGAAAAGCCGGTACTGCTTGATTTCTATGCAACGTGGTGTAGACCATGCAGAATGGTCAGACGGTATAGCGTGATCTCCTTGCCGTCATCGGATAGGATATACGCACGCAGACTGCCGGAGCAGACAAAGAACACCCCTGAGCAGACGCTGCCGGTATGCAGATTTGTTCCTTTTCATAATACTTTTTGGCAGAATGCTCGAGATGAGGCTGCGGTCAGCGTTGGTCATTTTCTTCCAGAATGGGAATACGTCACTGTAGATCTCTTCTATCATGGCAGATCCTTTCAGAGTGGTTTCAGGTGAATGCTTCTATGATTCTTAATGGATCCCGGTCTATGGAGAATTCGTGCATCTTGCTATGATTTTACCATACCCCGATTGATAAGTCAATGATCAACATCTAATTGACAGAGAGTGATATATAACAGTTTACGTTCTTTTATAAATCAAATCATAATATTTTAAACATTGTTTTGCGAGCGAAAAATCCATTATGTTGTTATGCTTTTCATGTACCTGTTGACAAAGATACTCGGGTATTGTATAATCATAGAAAGAGAGTGCGTTGGATAAAGGTCTATTTGATGGCCTGTCACTGGTAGCATACGACGAGTTTTGTGAAGGAGCGTTCGGAGGGGATCCTCGGGATGCAGATCTAAAGCTGCTCCAACCCCGAGAGCAGGAACAGCCGTATTTTACAGAAGTGGAGCTTGCGGCGATCGAAGCGTTTCTTGCAGAATAAAGCCACATACGATCATTGAAGCAATTTGAGCAGGGGAGGGACAGTATGCCAAAACCATTGATCGCCATTGTCACCGGCATTGCGAACGGCTTTGCAGAGCAGGAGCTGCTGCGCGGCATCATTGCAGAGAATCAGAAAAACGGCTATTCCACTGTCGTTTTCTCCAACATCTATAACATCGTGCAGGAGGATGCCTATCTCGAATGCGAGCGGCGCATCTATGAGCTGGTCTATTCGCAAGATGTCAGCGGCGTCATTCTGTTTTGTGAATCCTTTGTGGAGGAACGAGCCCGCCGTGCGGTCGCATCCATGTTGCAGAAGGCGACTGTCCCTGTGATCGGCATCGGTTCGGATCTGTCTGAGTTCGCAGCGCTTTCCATCCCTTGCCTGAATACCGATGATGTGCAGGAGCTCGAGGAGCTGACCGACCACCTGATCGACGTGCATGGCTTTACGGACATTCTCATGCTGACAGGTATGCGCGAGGTAGAAGTCTCGCATCAGCGTGTAAAGGGCTATGAACAGTCACTCATCCGGCACGGCATTGATTACGACCCGGACAAGGTCATTTTTGGCGATTTCTGGACGACCTCCGGTGAGAAACTCGCGGACAGCCTGATACGCGGAGAGCGCCCCATCCCGCAGGCGATCCTCTGTGCCAATGACCACATGGCCTACGGACTGCTTCGTCGGTTTTCTGAGGCAGGCATAGCAGTGCCGGAGGAGGTCACCGTCGTGGCATACGAGTATTCTGATCATCGGATGTACTACTCGCCGCCGCTGACATGCTGCCGGCGGGATCGTGAAGCGCTCGGCAGGGCTGCTGCCGTGCAGATGCATTGCCTGATCTCCGGCATGGCTGCTCCGACTTTCGTTCCGCCGAAGGGCAGCATGGTCTACGGCGCAAGCTGCCCGTGTCCCATGAATGAGCGGCAGATGCTGACGGAGCAGCGCGATGCTGCCGAGCGCCGGAACTACTATGACCTGAACCTGTTCAGCACGATGGAGTACCGTCTGACGCTCTGCCGGGATATGACCGAATTTATCAGGATCATTGGGGATCATGTGTGGATGATCCGGAACGAGCGCTCGATGTATCTGCGGCTGTTTGCGGATTGGTATGACCCGGATACTACCCAGGACGGTCTGATGCAGAGCCGCTGCATTCTGCCGTGGGAGGATACCTCGATCTTTGAGAATGACCGCTATGACCTACAGACGCTGTTTGAACGGGAGCCGGGGGCTGCTGTCTGTTATTATACGCCTGTCTTTTCGGGGAACCGGCTGTTCGGCGACATGGCTGTGCTGTATGATACGCCGGATGGATACGACGATGTGTTCCGGCACTGGCTGAAATCCGTTTCCATCGGTCTGGAATTCCTGCGCCTGAAAAATGACATTCATTATCTCCTGAGCTGTCAGACTGTTTCGGAATACCGTGATACGCTTACGGGGCTCTACAATGAGCGGGGGCTGAAACGCGCCTTCTCTGCCCGGTCGGAGCATGAGGAAGCATCCTGGTACTGCGTGATGCTCCGGCTGTTCCTGTTTCCTTATCCTGTCAGTGAGGCGGATATTTCTCAGAAAACCGATGCGCTCCTCGGCGCTTCCAAGATCATCGGCAGCTTCTGCGGTCGTCATGATTTTGCTGGCCGCACCCGCAAGGATACCTTCGTCTGCTTTGTCCGGAGACGTGCAGAGGCAGAGCAGCTTTCCGACCTGCTGTATGTTATGCTGCTGCGTGAAAAACGCTGCATCAGCTATCTTGGGACGGATGGTTATGCCTGTACAGCTGTCCGCTGCGATACTGCAAGCTATGATGAGATGCTGCATCAGTGTGAGTCTCAGATCACTGCTTCCTATGAACAGCTGAAGGACAGCCGGAAAAACCGGTACTATCAGGAATTGATCGAGATCCGGAACCTCATCTATGCAACACCGGAGCTTACTTTTACGCAGGACGATGCCATTCTCCCGGAGGATCGGACAGAGCTGTACCGCAGCAGCTATAAGAAATGCTTCGGCATCACGTTCCATCAGGACTGCATCACGGCGCGCATTGCGAAGGCGAAGTATTACCTTGCTGCCACGCAGCTTGAGCTTGCCGATATATCGGAAAAATGCGGCTATCTCGACCATAAGTATTTCCAACGGCAGTTTACGGCTGTGGTCGGGATGCCGGCATTGCAGTACCGCAGCCTGTTTCAGCGATAGGAAAAAGCCCTCTCTTCGACAAAAAGAGAGGGCTTCGTTATGAAGATGATCTATGTTGAACGGACTACCAGGCGGGGGGGCGGATGGAGCGCAGGCCATCCATGCCGGCAGTCCGGTCACCATATCCGGAGGGGATTCCCGGATGTATTTCACTATATCATGGCAGTTTATGCATCTACCGGCAGAGCGTCAATGAGATCCACAAGGTATTTCAGGATATTCAGTGAATCGGTCTCATTGATGGCACCGTTGCGGTCAACATCGGCATTGCGCTTTCCCTGCTCGGAAAGCTGCTCGCCGGATTGCAGGTTCCTGTTCAGTGTGATGACGTCCAGAATATCGACATGTTTATCGTCATTGGCATCGCCGTAGAGAACATTATCGGATTGCGGCTGTGCTTCGGTGACTACCGGCTGTGTTACAGGCGGCTCAGTCATAGGCGGTTCCGTCACAGGTGTCTCAGTGACAGGAGGTTCCGTCACAGGGGGCTCCGTCACAGGGGGCTCCGTCACAGGCGGCTCTGTTGCTGGAGGTTCGGGCTGACCGGGACCGTTGATCTTTGTACCGTCCTTTGCAACGATGGCTTCATCAATATAGAAATTGGCAGTGCCGTCCGCTGTTTCCACATAAAGGATGGGGCTGCTTGCGCCGTCCGGGATCTGGAAGCTTGTATTTTCGAGCTGGAGATACTGTCCTGGATAGGCCGTTCCGTCAGCGATGTGGGCATATTTCGTTTCACCGGAGGCATCGGTATACTGCATCGAGAGCATGAATTCCTGCTCGGATTCGCCTTCCTCATAGTCCACGCAGACGCTGAAGCTGAACTTCTCGCCCGCCTTGAATGTGATCGTGTCAAGCGCCTTCTGCACACCCTGCCATGCTTTTTCACGATTCTGCACGAGCAGTGCGTTGGTCCCCTCATAGGGATGTCTGCCGCTGAGGGTCAGCTCCGTGCCGCCTCGTGCTTCCCACGAATTGTTGCTTTCCTCAAAGGTATCATGATAGTAATAGCCGTTCGCATCGGGCGTGATCGGCTCCTGCGGAACAGGTGCATTCGGATCCTCCGGCACCGCCTTGCCGTCGCTGGTGAGCGTCACAACGAAGGTAGAAACGGTGTTTCCCGGGAGCGTCGCCCAGTAGCTGGACGTGTCATGCTCCATGTTTTCAGTTTTGGCAAGATTCTCGCTGGCACCCGTCCGGTATCTGTCCACATTGGTGATGGTCCTGCCGTCCACGGAGAACTGCTGTGTTACATCGGTCGTACCCTTGTTGACAGCCACGATCTCGATCTGCGTGTCGCTGTGCTTATATGCGGAGATGAGCAGATTGCTATCAGGGGATTCCGTTGCGTCAATGCGGATATCGCCCGGACGGACATACTTAGAATACTGCGCCATCATGTAACCGCGCTTGGTCGGCTGTCCGTCATCCTGTCCGATCAGACTGTAGCTGCGTCGGATGTACCACCAGACATAGGCGCTCATGTTGCCGACGACCAGACCGTTGTGGATGTTCTCAGCGACCTGGATCGCCTCCGGGAACCGGTTGGCGGAATTGCTGTCAGAGTTCGGCACATAGACCTCGGTCATCCAGATCTCCTTGCCGGAGTTTTCGAGTGCGGGGAAGTCCATCTTTTCTCTCGGCGTGCCATAGAAATGCGTGCCGAAGAGGTCGATATTCGCAAGCGCCTTGGAGTTGTTCAGGATCTTGTTGTAGTAATCCCTGCCGTTGCCCCATGCGCCGTACTGGAAGGTTTCCGGCGACATCAGCTTGGCATTGGTACCGGCCTTGACAGCCTGACCGTAATTGGCGATGAAGTTGGTAGTGCGATCCGGGCTCCAGTAGGTCCAGTCCGTGGAATAGTTCGGCTCATTCTGCACGGAAACCGAGTACAGATTGACGCCCTGGCTCTCCACATACTTGATGTAGTTGTTCAGATGCGTGGCATACTGTGCCTCTGCGTTATCATTCAGCACATACTTACCGCCATTCGTGCCGCCGGAGCCTGCTTTGCGCATACTGGAAGGCGGATTCCACGGCGTTGCAAAGATCGTTGCGCCGAGCTTCTGGGCAGCTTTTGCGGTCGGGATGACCTTCGACCACGCGTTGCTGTCATCGCTGACATAGATGCGAAGCACTGTCAGACCGAGCTGCCCGTCACCGTTGCCGAATACGGTCTGGATCTGGGCATCGGTCAGGTCGTATCCCTGCCATTCCGGCAGATTCATACCGCCAAAGCCCCGGATCCGCTGGTAGGTCTTGTTGGTGTTGATCGTACAGGTTCCTGCGGCAGTCGTTGTCATGGGGAGTGCTGCGGTCATCGTTGCCAGCATGAAGCCGCTGACTGCTGCTGCACAGAAACGCCGGATCATTTTCCTCAATTGCATA
>JAGADP010000322.1 GCA_017828885.1 Oscillospiraceae bacterium
GAAGGCCGGCGAGAAGATCACCACCCTCGACGGCATCGAGCGTGAGCTGGGCGAGGAGAACCTCATCATCGCCGACAGCGAGAAGCCGATCGCTGTAGCAGGTGTCATGGGCGGCGAGTACTCCGGTATCATGGACGATACGGTAGATGTCGTATTCGAGAGCGCCTATTTCGAGCCGGTACAGGTGCGCCGTACTGCAAAGAAGCTCGGCATGAGAACGGATGCTTCCGCACGCTATGAGAAGGGTCTGGACGAGACCTCCATGCCGATCACGCTGGCAAGAGCCCTCCAGCTCGTGGCAGAGCTTGGCGCCGGTGAGCCCGTCGGCACGACCATCGACTGCAACCATGCCAACCCGCAGAAGCCGCATATCCCGTTCGATCCGGCATGGATCAACAGCTTCCTCGGCACCGAGATCCCGGAAGCCGACATGGTGAAGTACCTCAACAGCCTTGACATCAAGGTGGAGAACGGCGAGTGCATCTCCCCGTCCTTCCGTATCGACCTGCTGCGTCCGGCGGACATCGCAGAGGAAGTGGCTCGTATCTACGGCTACAACAACATCCCCTCGACCGTCATCAAGGGCGTTGCCAAGGCACAGCTCACCCCCGAGCAGAAGCTCACCCGCACCATCAGCCAGACGATGGCAGGCATGGGCTGCAACGGCATCCTGACCTATTCCTTCATCTCCCCGAAGCAGTTCGACAAGATCGGTCTCCCGGCAGATTCCAAGCTCCGCAAGACCGTGACCATCACGAACCCGCTCGGCGAGGATACCTCCGTGATGCAGACCACCACGCTGCCGGGTATGCTCGAGATCCTGGCGAATAACTACAACAAGCGCAACCCGAAGGGCTGGCTGTTCGAGATCGGCAAGGAGTACATCCCGACCGAGCCCGACAAGCTCCCGGAGGAGCTGCTGCGTCTGACCGTTGGTCTGTACGGCGGCGATGCGGACTTCTTCACGCTCAAGGGCATGATCGAGAATCTGCTGGCCAAGCTCGGCATCCCGGATGTGCGCTTCACACGCTGCGGCGAGGACTGCGTATTTGACGAGAAGTGTGCTTACCATCCGGGCAGAAGCGCCGTTGTCTACAGCGGTACCACCCAGCTCGGCATCCTCGGTGAGATCCACCCGACCGTGCAGAAGACCTACGGCATCGGCGTGCGCACCTATGTGGCAAAGCTGAACGTACCGGAGCTGTTTGCAACGGCCAATGACGAGATCACCTACAAGCCGCTGCCGAAGTTCCCGGCCATGACCCGCGACATCAGCGTGGTATGCGTGGAGCAGATCGCAGTTGGCGACCTCGAACTCGCCATCGCACAGGCAGTCGGCAAGTCCCTCGAAAAGGTCGAGCTGTTCGACGTTTACCGCGGCGAGCAGATCGAGAAGGGCAAGAAGTCCGTTTCCTTCGCCATCATCCTGCGCAATCCGGAGGAGACCATGACCACCGAGCAGGCAGACGCTGCCATGAAGCGCGTACTCAAGGCACTTTCCGCCATGGGTGCAGAGCTGCGTGAAGCATAAGCGGGGAGCTCCCGCTGGCAGGTTGCTTCGCTAATTAAGAATGCACCACTTCGATGACCGCTTGCCCCCAATGCTTCGCAAAGGGGGCAAAGCTACGCATTTTCAGCCATCGCAGCAAGCTGCTCCAATGCACTTCTCCGGTGTTTCAGACAAGCAACATCTCTATCACCTTTCTGCGAGGGTATCCCTTATGCCCGGGCAGCGAGCGCAGCAAAGCTGCCAAAAACCTGCGCAAAGCAGACAAGGCCAAGCGAGAAACCAGCTCATGTTAAGCTGCCTGCAACGCCGAACTGTGACCCCGGCCACTTTCTATTCCGCCGCCACGACGGAGGAGTGGTCGAGCGGAAGGTGGTTTACCAAGTATCAGGATGCCCCAAGCGGGTGCAGGGCAGCCGCCCTGCCGTCTGGGAGTCCGGAGGGTGCCGACGAGGGCACCCTCTGGGCAGGGGTGCGATGCATCATCAGCATGAAAATGCCAAGGCTGGGGGCTGCAAGCCCCCAAAAAAACGCCCCCGCCCAGAAAATGCCTGCTCAGCGATCCGGGAACTGCTCCCGCATTTTAAGATTCCTTTAAGCCAAGCATGCTATCCTATATTACAGGAACAAAAATAATCATGCGAAACACCTCTCGACGACATAACGAAGTACCCCGCTTCCCAAAGCGGGGCATTTCGTATATCTGCACAGAAAGGCGGTGCTCCTATGAAAAAACGACTTCCCGCAGCGGCGGCTTCGCTGGCGCTGCTTCTTACCGGGTGCGGGCAGACCGTTTCCCCGGCTTCCACGGCCGAGACACAGCAGGCCACGCCTGCCCCCCAAGCGACTGCGGCCGAGACTGTCAGCGAGGAGACCTATCCGCTGACCGTGACCTTCCTCAAGGTCGGCAAGGCGGACGGCATCGTCCTGCAAACGGCGAACCACACCGTTGTCATCGACTGCGGCGAGAAAGGCGACGGCAGCCGGATCAACGACATTCTTGCGAAGAGCGGCGTGACGACGATCGACTGCATGATCCTGACGCACTTCGACCAGGATCACATCGGCGGTGCGCCCGAGGTGCTGGAGAGCTACCCCGTGCAGCAGGTCATTGCCGCCGACTATACCGAATCGGGCAAGGAGTACAAAGACCTCTGCAAGGCGCTCGAAGCCCAGCAGCTCACCATGCAGCAGCCCACCGAGGAGATGACATTCACGTTCGATGACTGCACCTTCACCGTCTGCCCGCATGAGGCATCCAATTACAAGAACAGCTTCGACAACAACTGCTCCCTCGTGACAAAGCTCGTCCATCACGACAATGTGCTTCTCTTCACAGGCGATGCGATGGAGGAGCGCCTTGCCGAGATCATGGACATCGGCGACTGCGACCTGCTCAAGGTGCCGTACCATGGGCGGGAGCTGGGAAATTTGGAGATCTTCCTCGATGCGGTCACGCCGGAGTATGCCGTGATCTGCACCTCCAAGCCGGAGATCTCCTGGGTCACGGTCAAGCAGCTCGAAAGCCGCAGCATTGCGACCTATATCACCGGACAGGACGGTGACATCACCGTTGTCAGCGACGGCGAGACCCTCACGGTGGAGACGTCGAAAAAGAAGAAGGACTGAGCCTTATTCTGCTGAAAGTAACGCCGCGATGCGCTCCCGCTCCGCTGTGTTGGCAGGGGAGAACAGCTCGCTGTAGCTGTAGAACGCAAAGCCGTCCGCGTGCTCTTCCCGCAGCATGCCAAGCTCCTTGGAGAGCACTTTACCGTCCTCCTGCCACTCCTTTGCGCCGCTGCCTGCCCATATATCCGGCTGCCCGGTCTTGTAGGCCGCCAGCCCGATGACGAGACGGCTCTCATCCGCCGTATTTTCCCAGAGATGCAGCGTGGCCTCGAACGGGCAGACCGCATTCCGGAAGCCGTAATAGATCTGCGGCACGATCCAGTCGCAGTATCCCGGCTCACTGCACCAGAGCAGCGCATCGGCATAGAGCTCCTCGCGGTCAGTCTCGGGATTGCCCTGCGGACTGACGCTGAAAATGAGCGAGGGATCCTGCGCCTTGACGGTCTCATAGAGCGTCTGCACGAGCGCATTGCAGTTCTCCCGCCGCCATGCCGCAAGGTCGCTCCTGCCGGTCTCGGCAAAGGCGGCCGCATCAAAGGCAGGGTCGGTGGTCGGGTAGAAGTAGTCGTCGATGTGGATGCCGTCCACGGGATAGTGCGCTATGATTTCCGCCACGCCGTCCGCAACAAGCTGCCGCACCTCCGGATAGGCGGGATCCAGCCAGAAGTGTCCGTCCGTTTCCACAAGGCGGGTGCCGTTCATGGCCGGATCGTCGTACCACTGGCGGAGCCTGTAGCGGGTATCCGTCCGGGCAAGCACATCCGCCGTATGACAGCGCAGCGGATTGATCCACGCATGGACAGAGAGCCCTCTGGCATGGGCTTCCTCGGTCATGACCGCGAGCGGGTCATAGTCTCCCGTGAGGTAGGCCCCCTGCGGGAACAGTTCCGATGCATAATAGGCATCTCCGTATGCCCGGACATGGACAAAAACCGTATTCAGCCCCAGTTCTGCGCAGTTTCCGAACGCCGCCGAGACGGCTTTGCGGAACTGCGCTTCTGTTTTGCCCGTCATCCAGTCGGCATACTGCATGACCGGGATCCAGACCGCACGGATCTCCTCCTGCTGCAACTCTTCCTGCATTTCCGTGCTGTCCGGCATGAGCTGCTGCACATTCTGCTCCCAGTAGGGCACTTCTCTGCCGCAGCCGGTCAGCAGCAGAACGCTCAGCAGACAGACGATCATCCTGCGCATGGACATCCCTCCTTGTCCAAACTGTATGCAGAGTGCCGCGGCGATATACCTGCATTTGTACACGGAACTGAAAAAACGGAGAATTGCAAAAAAACTCTTTCTTTTTTCAGATGTTTGTGCTATAATAGAAGTTGTCCGCAGAAACGGAACCATAGAAGAGTTTGATTATGGAAGTCAAGGGCTCCTGCCCCCCTCCGCCGCCGTCCGGCGGCACCTCCCCCGTTGGGGGAGGAACAAGAGGGGGCTGGCGCCCCCTTAGACCCGCCTGATGGCATTGTCCCATGTGGATCCTTCGGAATGTCCGTTTCTACAGAAACTGAACCATTGCACCGGCGGCCGATACAGAGAGACCCGCCGCAGGGTGCTGCGCAAAGAACGGAGTGTTTCTATGGCAAAGAAAAAGAAGAACAGCAAAAAGGAACCGCAGGGCAATTACCTGGCACAGGCGCTCGATGTGGCACTGACCGTCGCTGTGGCGGCAGGTCTGGTCTATTGCGGCTACCGCGTCATCGGCGGCGGCGTGAAGATCGACCAGGGTCCTTCGACCATATCCGACAACACGGGCGTGACGGACGAGACGGTCGAGACAGAGCCGTCCTTCCAGTCTGTGGAGGCTGCCAATGCCGATGTGCATAACGGTCCGCTTGTTCTGGTCAATAACTACAACGCCTTTGAGGGCACCGAGTCCGATCTCGTGAGCCTGTATGAGGTCAAGATGAACCGCGAGAGCCACAGCTTCACCGTCAGCAACAGGGAGCTGATGGTCAAGCCGGAGATGGCAGATGCACTGATCACTATGTTGGATGACTTCTATGAGGAAACCTATGATGATAACATCGAGGTCATTTCCGGCTATCGTACCAAGGAGAAGCAGCAGGAGCTCTATGACGAGTACGAGACCGCCGAGGAGAACGATGAGGAGTTCGAGGAAGGTGAAGGCGAGGGCGAGGAGAAGCAGCAGCGTGCTGCCAAGGCAGGCTACAGCGAGCACCAGACCGGCTACGGCGTTGACTTCCAGCTCTATGGCGGAGAGGATTACGACGGCACGGGCGTGTATTCCTGGATCGACGAGCACTGTGCAGAGTATGGCCTGATCCTGCGCTATCCGGACGGCAAGACCGACATCACCGAGATCATGTTTGAGCCGTGGCACTACCGCTATGTCGGTGAGCCGCATGCGACCTACATCATGCAGAACAAGATCTGCCTCGAGGAATACATCGACCTGCTCAAGGGCTACACCTTCGAGGGTGAACACCTCCTGCTCAAGGATTCCAAGGGCAATTCCTACGAGATCTACTACTATCCCGCAGACGCCGGACAGTCGAACACGCTCGTTCCGCTCCCGGCCGATGCAGCCGAGTACACGATCCTCGGCAACAATGTGGACGGCTTCATCGTAACGCTGTCTGTCGGTGCGGCAGTCGGCGGCGATGCGGAACCTGCTGAAAGCGACGCAGAACCGGCTGAGGAGACCGAGGCGGAGGAGTCCGAGGAGGAGACCTCCGGCGAGGAAGAGGAAGCAACCGAAGCAGAAGAAGCTTGACTTATGCATATTGCATAATAAAACGCGCTCCTTTGTGACATAAACGTACAAAATCAAAAAAACACTTGCTATTGACCGCAGAATGTGGTATAATATACAGTAGAAAACAAGGCGGTTTTACCGCCTTGTTATCCTGCAAAGAACTTTCTGGGAATCGCTGGAAACAGCCGTTTCCGAGAGATCCGGCGCAGGGAAGATCAAGTACGGTGTGGAAAGGAGTGAGTATCATGATCTGTCAGCATTGCGGAAAGGTTCTTGACAATGACAAGCTTTCCTTCTGCGTATTCTGCGGTTACCCGCTGAAGGGCGAGAAGAAGGGCTTTTTTGCAAAGTCTGATGACACGGGTATCTCCCGGGCGGATGCCTATGCGGCATCCCACGCAGAAGCACCTGCTTCCCCGGCACCGGCTCCGGCACCTGCCCCGGCTCCTGCTCCAGCAGCAGCTCCGGTCCAGGCAGCAGCCCCGGCACCGGCACCCGCCCCGGCACCTGCTCCCGCAGCAGCGCCGGCACCGGCACCCGCGCCGGTCCAGACTGCACAGCCTGTTCCGCAGCAAGCTGTATCACAGCCGCCGGTACAGCAGCCCCCGCAGCAGCAGTCCATGATGAACTTGCAGCAGCAGATGGGGATGCAGCAGCCTGTGATGAACATGCAGCCCCAGATGGGTATGCAGCAGCCCCAGATGGGCATGCAGCAGCCCATGATGAACATGCAGCCCCAGATGGGGATGCAGCAACCGATGATGAACATGCAGCAGCCCATGATGAACATGCAGCAGCCCATGATGAATATGCAGCCCCAGATGGGGATGCAGCAGATGGGCATGATGCCGGATCCCATGATGGGAATGCCGCAGATGGGGTACGCAATGCCCCAGATGCAGTACGGCATGCCGCAGTTTGTCGGCTACGACGCAATGGGCAACCCGCTCTATGTACAGCAGGTACCCCAGGTGATGGGCTATGATGCCTATGGCAACCCGATGTACACGATGGTGACGGTCCCGGTACAGATGCCCCAGATGGGACAGGTACCCGTGATGCCGTCGATGCCCATGATGCAGCCGCAGATGCCGGTGATGGAGATCGCCGCGCTGCCGGTACAGGATGTTCCGGCACAGGAGGTCGTCGATCCGGCAATGCCCGAAGCACAGATGCCGTCAGTGGCACAAGCCTCCCCCATGCCCGGTGTGGCAGCGGCAGCAGCCGACGAGGAAGGGGCGGAGTTTGACGACGGCTACAGGGAATACCCCGATTACGGCTACGACGACTACGAGGAAACGGAAGTGAAGGTCGGCTCCGAAGATATGCCGATGAGTGCGGAATATCTGATGACTGACGATGAGAATGCAGAGCAGGCTACCATCCAGGATGAGAAGGCGCTGCTTGACCGCATTTTCAGCGACGACCCCAAGAGCTATTCCATGAGCTCAAATGCCAAGCCCGGCGCTATGAGCTTCTCGATCCGTCTCGGGTCGGATGAGTTCACGAGCGTCCGTGACGAAGAGGCACCGCCTCCGTCCCCTGTGGAGGAAGAGACACCCAAGTCCCGCAAGAGACTTACCGAGCCCAAGGAGAAGCCTGAACCGAAGACGCCCGCCAAGAAGAAGCCCGCTACGACCAAGAAGACTTCCACCAAGATCATTTCCCCGGAGGATTTCTTTGACGACAAGCCGAGACAGGCCAGAGGCACCATCGCCGTTCCCGATCTCGACAAGCTCAACGACGATCAGCTCGTAGAGCAGCTGCAGGCGATGCAGGCACAGACGACCAAGAAGTCGCGGCGTTCCATGAAGGCAGCAGTCGACGGTGAGGTCGATGCGACCAACATGATCCCCGACGTGATGCCGCAATAACCAGACAGTCAGGGGCCCGGCCCTTGCTGATAGCTGTGATGTGACACAGCAAATCTATGAAAATTTAAGGAGGAAAACAAATGGCAAACGAACATGTAGAAGGCGCCGCTAAGAAGGCTGGCGGATTCCTGACGGAATTCAAGGAATTTGCGCTGAAGGGCAATGTCATGGATATGGCCATCGGTGTGATCATCGGTGGAGCGTTCCAGTCCATCGTTACAGCGCTGACCAGCAGCTTCATCAACCCGCTGATCGGTGTGATCACCGGCGGCGCAGAGAAGGACCCCGAGACCGGTCAGATCATCGTTTCTGCTGGTACCTTCACTGTAGCTGGCGTTGAGTTTACATACGGCGCGTTCATCTCTGCCGTTGTTAACTTCCTGATCATCGCATTCATCCTGTTCTGCCTGGTCAAGGCCGTCAACAAGGCCATGTCCATGGGCAAGAAGAAGGAAGAAGAGCCCGCAGCACCCCCTGAGCCCACCAAGGAAGAGCTCCTGCTCACCGAGATCCGTGATCTGCTCAAGGAAAACGCTGCACTCCGCACTGAGCTGGAGAAGAAGGAATAACCAAACACCAAACAAGACCGCCGCAGCCTGTGATATGGCTGCGGCGGTTTTTGCATAGGTACCTTGCTGAAAAAATCGTGCCCCGGAGGATCCCATCGAACCCTCCGGGGTAGCGTTTTGTCTGATCTGATCCCTGTGGTGCTGATTAAACAGGGAGCGTTATGATCTCTACAACAGCCTTGAGCATGTTCAGAGAATCGGTCTCGTCGATCTTGCCGTTCTGGTCAACGTCAGCGTTCTTCTTGGCCTCGTCGGTGAGCGGCGCGCCGACCATGATGTTCTGGTTCAGCATGATGACATCGACGATCGTCAGCTTCTTGTCGCCGTTCATGTCGCCCCAGTCGCGATCCTCGCCAGTGCCGCCCTCCAGATACTTGGTCTGGAGCTGGAAGTCCTTTGCGTAAGTATCCGCAGAGGAGCCCTCGTAGCAGTTCACAACGAACGTGTCGATCGGGTTGTGGATGAAGATGTAGGAGTACTGGCCGTTTGCCGTGAAAGTCGAAGTCCAGCCGAATGCCTCATCGCCGATGATGAGGTTCTTGTTCTTGATCGTCACCTCGGGGAGCTGCTTGCAGTTGATGAATGCAGCATCGCCGACCTCCTTCACGCTCTTCGGCAGATCAAGCTCTGTCAGAGCGGTGTTGGCAAAGGCATTTGCCTCGATGATCTCAAGGGAATTGGGCAGAGATACGGAAGCCAGAGATGTGCAGTTCTGGAAGGCCTCCTCACCGATGCTCGTCACGCCCTCGGGGATCACAACGGAGGTGATGTCCTCATTGAGTTTGAAGGCGCTGCCGAGGATGCTCGTCACGCCGTCCGGTACAACGACATCGCCCTTGGCGGAGGTACCGTCGATGAGGATGTTGTTGAAGACGAGCAGAGGTGTATCCTGGAGCATGGCCTTGAGCCACGGCGTATCTGCAAAGGCATTGTCGCCGACAGAATCAATTGCTTCCGGAATGTTGAGCTTGCTGAGCTTGGTGCAGCGGTAGAAGGCTTCCTTGCTGATCTTTGTCACGCTCTCGGGGAGGATGACCTCCTGCACATAGCCGTTCTCCTTGACGAAGATCTGCTCGCCGATGGCGGTCACGCCGTCCGGAACGGTCACGATGATCTCAGCATCCGGGATCTCGGAGGCCTTCAGCGGCTCCTGGAGCTGCTGGCCGAGGGATTCCTGACCTACCTGGATGCCGCCGGTCTGCTCGCAGAGGTAGCCGGTCACCCATGCCAGCGGTGCGTTCCAGTTGATGGCGCACTCGTTGACGGAGTATGCGTTCGGATTGTCGATGTAGCAGAGCTGTGCCGGGGACTCATTGGCTACCAGCTCGGTATCTGCAATGGCAGGATCGCTGAAGCCGGAGTTCGGGCCGCCGCAGAGGACGCCGCAGGGTGCCTTCGGGAAGTTGATGTTTTCCTTGACAGCCCACCAGCGGTGATGCGGGTACTGTGCGGAGTGCTCGCCGTAGCCGGTGACATAGGAGAAGTCAAGGGCGTTTCTGCCGAGGACATAGTCCATCGCGCTGACGATACCGGTCAGGTACTTGGCGTCCTGGGTCTCGTCGTAAGCGTAGGCCATGATGACAGCATCGTCAACGACGAAGGAGTTGGAGCCCCATACATAGCTGCGGTAGCCGTTCTTCTGCTCATAGCCGCCGTAGGGGATGCCGTAGCCCTGGTTCTCGGAGAAGTCTGCATACAGGTCTGCAACAGAGGTCAGGCTCTCGCGCAGGGAACCGATCTCCTCCTTGGAAACGGTATCCGGATGCAGCAGCAGCGTCAGGGAGCCGAGTGCAGCCGTGCTGCCCCAGTCAAATACGCCGCTGGTGGAATCGGTGTCCTCATCC
>JAGADP010000323.1 GCA_017828885.1 Oscillospiraceae bacterium
CAGCTTTTCTCTTTAAAAGCTACAAAGGCAGACCGCTGACAGGACAGTATACTCCCGTGACATGCACGGCGATCCTGACAGATAACTCCAGAACGGAACAGTTTGAGCAGGACGGTTCAGCGCGTGAAATTCCCGTTCATCTCTTTTACCCCGCCGAAACGGAGGGCATCGCGGAGCATTCGCTCCCGCTCGTGATCTTCAGCCACGGTGCGTTTGGCTGGTACCAGAGCAATCTGTCCGCCTATCAGGAGCTTGCCAGCAACGGCTATGTGGTCGCAAGCATCGAGCATCCCTATCATTCGCTGTTCACGCATAATACCTCCGGAAAGCTGATCACGGCTGACCCGCAGTTCTTGCAGGATGTGATGACGATCAGCAACGGCGAGTATACGGATACAGAGCAGGAAGAGGTCTACCGGAAGCAGTGCGCGTGGATCGAGCTCCGCATCGCTGACATGGATTTTGCCGTTGATACGCTCAAAGCGGCAGCGGCGACACAGGACTTTTCCGCATGGACATTCACCGAAGGCGATACAGCACAGTTTGAGACTGCCGCACGGCTCATCAACACCAAGAAGATCGGTCTGATGGGGCATTCTCTCGGCGGTGCAACGGCTGTCACCGTCGGCAGACGGGCGGACATTGCCGCGGTCATCGACATTGACGGCACGATGATCGGGGAGCAGACGGACTTTGTGGACGGAAAGTATGTCATCAACGAGGAACCGTACACCACGCCGCTACTTGAGATCAAAAATGAATCGACGTATTTTGAGGCGATCGAAGTCGAAAAGACGGATTATGTGTACGCCAATGCGGTGGTGCTCGAACATGCCGAAAACGCACAGCAGACGTATTTTGCCGGTGCAGAGCATATGAATTTCACTGATCTGCCGCTGATCTCGCCGTTCTTTGCCAAGCAGCTCGGCACAGGGGAGATCGACCCGGAACAATGCACAGACACGCTGAATAAGCTGATCCTGGACTTTTTCAATTGCCATCTGAAGGAGCAGGGCGCGTTCAGTGCGCAGGAACATTATTGAGGAATTATGGATATTAGAATCGTCACCATCGGTGAGGAAAGGCAGGAATACATCGAGATCGGCTGCCACACGACCGATGAAAGCATCAACGAAATTGTTTCGTTTATAAAATCCCGTCAGGGTGCCGTGGAGGGCACCAAGGATGACCGACAGTATCAGATCCCGGTCGTGGACATCTTCTATATCGAGTCGGTGGACGACCGCACCTTCATCTATCTGGAGCAGGATTGCTATGAATCCCGCAAAAAGCTCTATGAATTTGAAGCGGTGCTGGCATCACGGCGCTTTGCGAGGATCTCCAAGGCGGTCATCCTCAATCTGATGAAGATCGTGTCGATCAGTCCGGCGCTGAACGGGCGGTTCCTCTGCAAGCTGACGAACGGCGAAGAGGTCATCATTTCCCGGAAATATGTGCCGGACATCAAGGAAAAGCTAAAGGGGTGAGCACATGAAAGAACGTATCATCGAAATGGCACGCAGCTATTTCATTTCCGTCACGCTGATCAATGTGGCGATCTTCGTGACAGGCACGCTGTTCCGCCCGGAGCAGACGATGGGGTATGAGGCGTTCCTGTCGCCGCTGCTGTTCGGCTTCCTGACTGTCATCCCGACCATGATCCTGTATTCTAAAAAGGAGCTGACGGTCAGACAATTGCTATGCCGCAAGGCGATCCAGCTATTACTCGATATTGTCATCGTGATCGCTGTGATCTTTGCGGGCAATGACATGAACAGGGAGACGATCATCGCAGCCGTTGGCGTAGCGGTCAGCATCGTGGTCGTGTTTGTTGCTGTGCATGTCATCGAATGGATGCTCGAACGCCGGACGGCCAGGGAGCTGACGGAGCAGCTTGCGGCGTTTCAGAAGCGCAATGGCGAGTTTTGAGCTTTTGCATGACAATTTCATCATCATTTGTAAGATAAGCTACACATCCATCTGGGTGTGTAGCTTTTGCTACAGAATCGCGTCAGATCGGCGATTGAAACATGCCGGGAAACGTGGTATGATAAATATGGCGAGAGGGAAAGACCTCACGAAAACAAATCAACAAACAGTTTTAAGGAGTGTATGATTATGAAAAAGACAATGATGATGGCAGCAGTTATGACGATGGCAGCACTTACGGCGGTATCCTTTACCGGATGCGGCAGCGCAGCCCGCACGAACACCGCAGCAAAGGCAACCAAGCCGGCAATGCCTGTTGTATCTGCGGATACCGCAGCAGAGAAGCCCGTGACCGCCGCAACAGAAGCTGCGGCAGCTCCGACTGAGGCTGCAACAGCAGCTTCTACCGAGGCCGCTTGAGTGGCTCCAAAGGCTGCTGCCAAGGCCGAGACGACCACAGCGAAGAAGGCCGCCAAGGAGACCAAGACGGAGACTACCGAGCCCCGCGATGCAGATTTCAAGTGGTTCACCACCGGCGTTTACAAGGTGAGCGTTGACGGCAGCGAGCTCGATACCTACTACGTGTTCAGCGACAAGCAGAACGGTCGCGTGGATACCGTCTCCGGCATCGGCATCGGCTTCACCTATGAGCAGAACCGGAACGGTGTGATCTTCCACATGGGCTGCAACGACGACACCACCATCCTGACGATCACAGATGCCTCCATGAACACATTCAGCGGCACAATGTATGGCTACAACTACACCTTCACACGGGTACAGGATGCAGATCCGGCGAGTTTCGTGGCATCCGCCTATGTGAATGCCAAGGCAGCAGAGGCGCAGACATGCGATGACGGCCAGAATCCTGTTATGAACTTCATCGGCAACTTCACCAACGGCAGAGCCATGATGAGTGTTTCCGCCAAGGGCAAGGATCAGGTAGTGGTCACCGTTTCCTGGGGCTCCAGCGCATTTGAGACCACGAAGTGGATCATGAGCGGCACGGTAACACAGGTCGGCGATACCCTCGTGATGAACTATCAGGATTGCGACTGCGAGAGTTTCTTCTTCAACGAGGACGGCACCATGTCCCAGTCTGTGGCTGAGTACACCAATGGGTGCGGCTCCATCACGTTTAGCGGCAACCAGGCAGTATGGGATGATTTCGAGCAGGGCATTGCAGACGGTCAGGTGTTCAGCTACACCTGCAACTGATCGGCGCACTGACAAACCAAAGATCATAAAAGTGGAGCGGCGTCATTGCCGCTCTTCTTGTTGTGCATTGTGTAGGAAAACTGCCGGCTGCACCGATGGCGTAGGAGGTTTCTTCCGTCTCGGGCATCTGCGCGTGAAAGCGCCCCGAAATGACAGATTGCCCAAATGCGGCGCAACAGATTTGTGCGGAATGCGGAAATCATCCCGGTCAGGCAGAATTCACACAGTGTTCTTGAAATGCAGCCTCGTCCTATGCTATAATAATGCTAAAGAATCCCCTGCAAAGGATGTGAAGGTATGGATTACAAAACGACCAAGCTCCGCCCGACACGGAGCTACCCGACCTATCAGTTCTACGCACAGGCAGTGCCGAAAACGCTCCCCGCACAGGATGCGTTTCACATCTGCATCCTCGAAACGCTTCGCTGGATACGCTCCCGCCTGAGCGCCTTTGACGAGCTCCCGCCGGAGATCCTGCTGCCCGATCCGGAGGAGTATGCAGAATTGCAGCCCGATGCGCTCCAGTCGTTCAGCTTCTCGCACGGCATCGCGCTCGATTGCGTCTATGTCGAAAAAAACGGCGTGTGGTCGTTCCGCATCACCGAGGCGGACGCCGGCGCCAACCTTGGTGATGCCAACGAACGGCCTCCCGTCATCGGGCGCACGTTCCAGACGGACATTGCCTTTGTGAAACAGAATGACAGTGTGGAGATCGGCGTCCGGACGCTCTGCTCCGATCCCTATGGCTGCAAGGAGGGCTGCGAGGTGTTCCGCCCGACCGTGGTCAAGGCGCTTGCGCTGCATCCGGAGCTCGGCGTACAGCGCTGCGGCTTCCGGCTCGATGGCAAGCCGTTCTTGCTGGACAGCAAATCCGATGTGGAGCATTTTGCGGCGATGTTCGAGGGCGAAAGCTTCGACCTTCCGCTTGTGATGATCGCAGAGAGCGGCTATGAGGAAATAGCGCCCGTGCTGCCGGAGCTCCCGACCGGAAATACGCCGCTCTCCGTCAGCAAGGGCTTCGGGATGGGCGATGTGCAGAAGGAATTCAAGGTCGATCTGTCAAGGGTGGATATCAAGGTCACGGCGCAAAAACCTGTAGCAAAACCGGATAAGCCAAAGAAAGCCGCGTCGGAGCCCGCATTGGCAACTGCACCGAAGCCCACCAAACAAAAGCGCACCGACTTCCCTTATGAAAGGCTGGCAAGCTCGCTCCTCGGATTTGCGGTCGTGGTCTATGTGCAGGAAAAATGCCTGCCGCAGCTCAGGAACAAATGCGGCATCGCGCTCTCCAGCGGCGATCTTGCGGTGTTCTGTCACGGCAAGGAGACAGAGCGCTATGCCTATTCCGCGTGGACGAAGGATGCCGAAGCCTTTTACGACGGCTTCCGCGCTGCCATGCGTCTGAGCCCGAAACGGAGCGAGTACCGGTTCGGCGACGTGGTCTTTCTGTCCAAGGCGCGTTTGCAGGAGCTGCGTGAACGCCGCCATGAGACCGGCGACCTGACCGAGAAATGTGAGATCTACCGGCAGGAGAAGGACGAGCTGAAACAGCAGGTACGTGAGCTTTCGCAGCAGAATGCCGACCTGCGGCTCAGCGGCGAGGAGCTGCGCGCGACGCAGAAGAAACTGCTTGCCGCACAGGATGAGCTTGCCGAGGTACAGGAGCAGCTCCGCGCCCTGCAGGCGATGCAGCAGGAGCGCGAGGAGGCGTATCGGCGCTCGGCTGAGCTGGTGCAGTTCTACCGCCAGAAGGCGGATCTTGCCGCGACCTTCCCGACTGTCAAGGACAAGATCTGCGACTGGGCAGAGGAGCTGTTTGCAGAGGAGCTGCTCATCACCGCAGATGCTAAGACGGCGCTGCGCAAGTATGACACCGCGTTTGACCTGGCTGTCCTCTGCGACGGGCTCCTGTTCCTGAGCGCTTATGTCAGATACCGCCGCGGCGAGCTTTCGGCGGAGGTGCTCTCGCTCTACGCTGAGCGCTACGGCTGGGAGGTGCAGGGCTGCGGCAAGGAAGCACTGAAAATGCGCCGCGATGACTACACCGTGACGGTGCAGGGGGAATCGTATCTCCTCGACCAGCATATCAAATACGGCGTCAGTGCACAGGCGCTGGTGCGGGTGTATTTCTGCTGGGAGGAGGAATTGCAAAAGCTCATCATCGGCTATATGCCGGGGCATCTGGCGACAGTCAGGAAGGGGACATAAGTGGCTCCCTGTTTCTACATATTATCAGAAAGCATAGAACCGCCGTTCAGTTTCGTACTGAGCGGCGGTTTTTCTGTGTTCTGAGGAGAGATATTGCTTATTCGCTGTCAGTTCTGCACAACTCGGCGTTCCGTGCTTTGTGCAAAACATAGAAGCAGGCTGTTTTTTGAAAAAATCTGAAAAACACCTGATTTTTGTAAAAGAGTTGTCAAGGTCGGTGTGCTATACTGTAATCACAGAAGGGGGGGACACCCCGAAACAAAAAATCAATCAAAAAGGAGAATGTATTATGAACAAGAATATGAAGAACAGCGCCAAGCGCACGATCGCTTCGCTCCTCGCAGCCCTCACCGTTATGACTTCCGTCGTTCCGATGCTCCCGGCACTTCCGGCGTTCGCAGAGGATGCTCCCGAGCAGGAGACCACCGCAGAGACAATGCTGGTCGAGGAGACCACCGAGGAGACACCCGAGCAGAAGCAGGCTCGCCAGGACGAGATCAAGAAGGCAGCCAAGGAAAACTTCCTCAAGCGCATCGACAATACCTCCTATGAGGCGCTCTACGAAGCATGGGAAAAGCGCATCAGCGACAAGAGCACCACGAACACCTACAGCAGCGACGACCTGACGCTTGAAGAGAAGCAGGCAGAGGATGAAGCCCTCGAGGATGTGATCCGTAACATGGGCGCAGAGATCGCAACGAAGGCGATCATGTGCGCACTGAAATCCCAGGCTGGTGACAACGGCGACATCGCCGAGCCGGTCGTAGGATCCGTTGTAAACCTGCTCTTCGGTGCCGAGGGCGATGCTTCCAACAAGGATGTCATGCAGCACATCGACCAGACCACCGAGCGCCTCGTGAATGAGATCGAGAAGGCACACGCCAGCACCATCAACTCCATGACCGACATCACCTCTGCGATCGCAATGAGCTCCTACATCCAGGAATACGACAACCAGGCAGGCGTATGGGAGAGAAGCATCAACGACATCTACACCCGCAAGGCTAACAAATATCCCACCGAAAACGACCGTACAGCAGCCATTGCAGCAGTTCTTGGCGATCTCGAAAATTTCCGTGACACCGCTTCCTGCGAGCAGACAGCCTACAATCTGATGATGCTGCCGAGCGTCATAGATCCGAACTCCCGTGGCCTCTTTGATGTCGCCTACAGCGATGCCTGCAACAAGTCCATGTTCAAGGGCGAAGCCATCGACCGTTCCGCACCGTTCATCATGTCCCGTGTCAGCCACTATGTGAAGAACAACTCCATCCTGATCGGTATGCTCAATGCACAGATCGCAGTCGATCGTTTCACCGATGAGGAAGTGGCAGTACTCAGCCCCAAGGGTCGTGAAGCATACGATAAGGTCAAGGAGAATGCAGGCGATGCACTCGCCTTCCAGAAGGAGATCATCGGCAGAATGGCTGACACTGAGACGGGCATCCTCCCCTATGTAGAGAGATACTTCAACCAGACCGACCGCACTGTCTTCATCAACAAGACAGCTGACAGGACCAAATTCACCCCGATCACACTTTCTCCCGAGTTCCACTACGCCGGCAGCAACAAATACATCAAGGAAGTCTTAGACGCTGATGTCTTCGATACCACTCTGCACGACAAATACATCAGAGAGTCCGGTCTGACCACACAGCAGATCTCCGACATCTGCAAGCACGCAGCATCCGCCTGCAAGACCCTGAGCGATCCGACAAGAAGAGGCTATTTCGAGGCAGTCGGCTTCAAGTTCGACGACAGCCAGATGCAGACGAAGCGCAACAACAAGAGCGCCGTCTTCGCTACGGATTACTTCGACAGCATCAATTACAGACCGTTCGGTGAAGGATGGATCGGACTCAAGGGCTTCCCGGTCAACAACACCAGCGGCTGTGTAGAGAACGGCTTTATCCACGGTCACTGCTACCTCCAGGTGAGAATGCGTGCCGAGGGCGATCCCTTCGCATTCATCTACTTCGTCAAGGCATGATCCATTCTCCTTATATAACAAGACCCCCGCGATCTGCGGGGGTCTTGTTATCAGAAGAAATCCGCCCATGCGTACTGGCTCATGTACTCGTTCTGGTAGGAATTGACCGCACCGGCATCGAGCTCCTCGAAGCGGTAATAGTCGCAGTCGAGCACGTCCGGATTGGCAGCAAGGGCATTATAGCTCCGTGTGACAGCTTCCTCCGCACCTGCGGCCTTCAGGCTCTTGATCATGGCGTGGATGAGCTGCTGCACATAGTTCTGCTGCTTGGTATCGTAGGGCGCATCCTCGAAGAGCGCAGCGGCGATCTCCCTTGTGCTGCATGAGCTGCCGTGCCGGTGGACAAGATACGCAAAGACCTCCTTGGAGCGGCTCCGTTCAAACTTCACATGGCTCCCATCCGGGAGGAACACATCGAAGTTCCCGAAGCACTGTACTTTCAGCAGGGCATTGCTCTTCGGGACGATGGGGAAGCGCAGATCCTCCAGCTCCGCCTCGACCTTCTCCTTGGTGACAGGCTTCATGATATAGCCGCTCGCCTTCATGTCCATCGCATCGCCCTTGTATTCCGAAAAGCCCGTCACGAAGATGATATTCATCTTGGGATTGACCTTTTTCAGCTCCTTGGCGAGCTCCACACCGTTCATGCCGCGCATGTGGATGTCCAGAAAGGCAATATCACAGCCGTTTTGCTTTGCCTCCTCGAGCAGCTCCGCCTGCTTCCGGAAGGCGGTGATGTCCGCATCCGGCTTTGCCTCCTTGACGGCCATCTCCAGCATTTTGAGCATCAGCGGCTCATCGTCCACACACAGTATCCTCATGGCTTCGGTTCCTCCTTTGGTTTTTTGGGAATGATGATCTTCGCGGTCGTTCCCTCGCCGGGGGTACTTTCGATCACGATGTCCGCATCACACATATCTTTCAGACGTCTGCGGGTGTTCTCCATGCCGACATGGGAGCGCCCGTCCTCTTTTTTCGGGGCAGAGGTGTCGAACCCGACGCCGTCATCGGAAATGATGACCTCGTAGGTGGTCTCTGTTTCCCGGGTGGCGATCGTCACTGTGCCGCCATCCTCCTTCATGCCGACACCGTGCTTGACAGCATTTTCGACCAGCGGCTGCACGGAAAGCAGCGGCACCTCAAAATCCTCTGTCTGGATGTCGTACTCGATGTTCAGCATATCATCAAAGCGCATCTTCTCGATATAGAGGTACTTTTTCAGATGCTCCAGCTCCTTCGAGAACGGCACAGGTGCCGTCTGTTTCAGGGAATCCATATTGCCGCGCAGGTAGTCCGAGAAGGTGATGGTCGCCGTGTAAGCCCGGTCAGGATCGAGCTTGCAGAGCATGGCGATGGACGAAAGCGCATTGTACATGAAATGCGGCCGGATCTGCGACACCATGACAGCGACCTTGGCTTCATACAGCTCCTTCTGCACCTTCTGGTACTCGATGGCTTCCCGGTACTGCTTCCGGATGTCCACCACGAACCGCACGAGCTGCAGGAGCATCGTCATCGCAAAGCCATACATGAAGATATGCGTGGTGCTGTGCAGGATCAGGCTGAAACAGATGTCCAGCAGCAGCGAGACCACCAGCGGCACCCAGGAGATCAGGAAGTCGAGCGCGCCCCGGTTATGGGACTGCCGTATCTCGATCGTCAGCATAGCGGCAGTTTCGAGCAGACAAAGCCCGCTGAGCATTGCCATGACCGGTGAAGTCTGTTTGAGATCCGCGCCGCCCGTCAGATGCAGAACGGTGACAACGATCATCCCCGCGAAATACAGCGCCGCCATCGCACCGGAGATCGTCCGGGTAAAGGGACGTGTCATGTTGGTGCGGAAATAGAGCAGCAGCATTGTCATGAAGCAATAGGCCGACAGCGTAGAGATCGTCATGCACAGTACATTGTCAACGATCCACAGATTCAGGTAAGCCCCCATCACCTCGATCGCCATGTATATGCCCCAGAAAAAGCACAGGAAGCCGAAGGAGAGGTAGGTGTGCTCCACCTTGCCGGAGAGGAACCCGGCCGCCGGGAACAGGAACATGCCGAAGACGCAGATCAGAGCGAACAGTGCGATCTTCCATATTACATCGTTGAAGATGGCAGCGTACTCGCCATGATCATCGCCGATGACCACGGTAAAACAGTCGCTGAGACTGGTACGGGAGGCGGGATAGGGATCCACGACCTCGAAGATGTACGTCTTTTCAAAATCAAGGTCTTCGATGCTGATCTGGGCATATTCATAGCCCGGGGTCTGTATCAGCCGGTACTGTAACGGTTTATAGCGCTGCATGGTGCTGTACCAGAGCATTTTCATCTCTTCATCCGGGGGCGTGGGAAAGTGGGTCGTATACGTCTGGTAGGCCTCGTCGAGCGTTTCCGGGACATGCTTCTTGACGACCGTGCCGTCCTCTGTGGTGAGGGTGAACCAGACGTTCTTGGTGAAGATCTGGATATTGGTTTCAAACTCCGCCCGCTTGGTCAGCTTTCCCTGGAATGTGATCGTCTCAAAGTTCTCCCGGATGGGATGATACGAATCGATCGTCTTCCATGCGCCGCCGTCCACGGAATATTCGCCGTCCAGAAACATGTTCGGCATGAAATAATAGGCTTTGTCATGGGCATGGCTGAAAATGACCGCCGCAACGGCGCACACCAGAAACACCAGACCGATCAGGATCGTCAATATCACCGACAGTGCTCTGCCTTTCAATAGCTGCAAAGCAGCACCACCTCCTCTTGCAGGATACCTCTATTATAGCATAGCAGCGCCGGAAAAGAAACGGCTTCGTCCCAAAAAACGGATTTTTGTGCGATGCCTACAAATACCCTGTTCAGCGTTTGTACAAAACAGAGAAGCTGACTGTTTTTTGAAAAAACTTGATATTACCCTGTTTTTTGTAAAGAAGTTGTCAAGATCAGTATGGTATACTGTAATCACAGAAGGGGGAAACACCCCGAAGCCCACAACACCAACTCAAAAAGGAGAATGACTTATGAATAAGAATTTCAAGAACAGCGCCAAGCGCATCCTCGCAGCGATCCTCGCATCCCTCACCCTGATGACCGCAGCCGTC
>JAGADP010000324.1 GCA_017828885.1 Oscillospiraceae bacterium
CACCGCCATTGCAACGATGATGGCTCTGGTAAATGATATTTACAACACCGGCAGCGTGAATCGTGCCGAGCTGCGCACGCTCTGCCTGCTGCTGAACCCGTTTGCGCCGCACATGACCGAGGAGATCTACGAGGCAAATAACTTCGGCGGCGTGCTCAATGAGCAGGAATGGCCGAAATATGACGAATCTCTGTGCCAGGACGAGACTGTCGAGATCGTAGTCCAGATCTGCGGCAAGGTGAAGTCCAAGCTGAACGTACCGGTCGGCGCTGCACAGGAGGATGTCCTCGCACAGGCTGCTGCCGATCCGAAGATCGCTGCACTGATAGACGGCAAGACTGTTGTGAAACAGATTTATGTACAAAATAAACTGGTGAATTTTGTTGTAAAATAACAAAATCCTCCATGCGCTCCAAGTTCCTATTGACAAAGCCCGGGGCGTATGATATAATTTATTTATGGTTGCGGCGACTGTGAGGCGGCAGCCAGTAGGAGTGAGCTACCTTCCCTTCCGGGAAGTTAGTGATACTATCCATGTAGGGGTGGAGCAGGAGGCCTGCACATCCGGGATAGAACCTCTGCCTTGGAGGCAAAGGGAGGGAATAGGTAAATGGCAGAAGTACGTGTTGGCAAGAACGAGTCTCTGGATACGGCACTCAAGCGTTTCAAGAGATCCTGTGCAAAGGACGGCGTGATCGCTGAGGTTCGTAAGAGAGAACACTACGAAAAGCCCTCGGTAAAGCGTAAGAAGAAGTCCGAGGCTGCTCGTAAGCGCAAGTATTAATAGCGTGATGCAAGGGTGTACGGCGGCGTACACCCTTCATTTCATTTATAAGGAGCCGGCGCGACGCCGGACCCGTCTTGCTTCGATACTTACGGTACGCCTTTTCACCGCCCACTGCTCCTTGCTTCGCGGAGGAGCAAAGCTGAGCATTCTAAGACATCGCAGCAAACTGCTCCCATGCAGGTTGCTTGCGTTCATGATGGATAATGCACGAACATAAAAGGAGGACATCTATGCTCCGTCCCAGTATCGCAGTTCGTTCGGTGTGCGATATCACGCCGAAGATGCTGCAAAAAATGCATGTCAAAGGCCTGCTCCTTGACATCGACAATACGCTTACCACCCATGACAACCCGGAGCCGGCACCCGGCGTGGAACACTGGATCGCCCGGATGCGTGCGGCGGGGATCGACCTGCGGATCGTATCGAACAACCATCCGCCCCGTGTGGAGCCCTTTGCACAGCGGCTCGGGATCCCGTGCATCTGCGACGGAAAGAAACCGCTCTCTGACGGATTCAGCCGCGCCACGGCGGATATGGGGCTGACGAAGGATGATGTCTGCGTGGTGGGCGACCAGCTCTACACGGACATCCTCGGCGCGAACCTGTTCGGCTGTCTGAGCATCTTCACCCAGCCTATCGCCCCGGAATCATGGAAAAAACAGACCTTCATCCGCGTGAAGCGCATTCTGGAAAAGCCCTTCCTGCCGAAGCGCTACTTCGGGAGAGATACCAATAAGGAGTGATCATCATGAAAAGAATCCTCATTATGCACGGTCCGAACCTGAACCTGCTCGGTGAGCGGGAACCGGGTATCTACGGCGATACCAATTTCGAGACGCTCAACGCCCATCTGGTGGAATTTGCGGCATCGCTCGGCCTGGAGGCAGAGGTCTTCCAGTCGAACCACGAGGGCGCCCTCATCGACAAGCTGCATGAGAGCCGCAAGGAATTTGCGGGCGTCGTCCTCAATGCAGGCGCCTACACCCACTACAGCTACGCCATTTCCGACGCCATCAAGGCCATTAAGATCCCCGTGATCGAGGTACATATCAGCAACATCTTTGCGCGAGATGCGTTCCGCTCCAATTCCGTGATCGCGCCGGTCTGCAAGGGCAGCATCTCGGGCTTCGGGCTGCTGAGCTATGACCTCGGCATCCGTGCGCTGGCGGAGATGACGAAATGACCGGCCGCATCGACAGGCTCCGGGCGCTCATCGCCGGCAAGGCGGACTGTGCGCTCGTGACGGACGACATCAACCGCCGCTACCTCACCGGGATGAAGTCCTCGGCGGGCTATGTGCTGGTGTTCCCGGAGGCGGCGTACCTCGTCATCGACTTCCGCTATATCGAGAAAGCCCGTGAAGTCGTGACTTCCTGCACGGTCATCGAGCAGGAGCAGGGGATGCTCAAACAGCTCGGCGGACTCATGGCAAAGCACGGCGCCAAGACCTGCGCCCTCGAATCCATGAGCCTGACCTTACAGAAGGCCGAGATGTTCCGCAAGATCAAGGACGTCGAATTCCTCACGGATGACACCCTCAGCCAGGCGCTCTACGACCTGCGCACCGTCAAGGAGCCGGAGGAGATCGTGAAGATCAAGGCCGCACAGGCGCTTGCAGAGGAAGCGTTGGAGAAGCTCCTGCAGAAGCTCCACGCCGGTATGACCGAGCGGGATGTGGCACTCGAGCTCGATTTCAACATGCGCCGTCTCGGTGCGGAGGATCTGAGCTTTGAGACCATCGCCCTGACAGGTGCGCACACCTCCATGCCCCACGGCGTCCCGGATAACCGCATCATCGAGCCGGACAGCTTTGTGCTGATGGATTTCGGCGCTGTTGTGGACGGCTACCACAGCGACATGACCCGCACTGTCTGCGTCGGCACACCGACCGAGGAGATGCGGGAGATCTACCACATCGTCCGCACCGCCCAGAACGCAGGCCTTGCCGCCGCACGTCCCGGCATCACGGGCAAAGAGCTCGATGTTGCTGCGCGTGACATCATCCGCGATGCAGGCTACGGCGATGCCTTCGGGCATTCCCTCGGCCACGGCGTCGGCATGGAGATCCACGAGTTCCCGGTGGCATCGCCGGTACGGGAGCAGCAGCTTGCCCCCGGCAATGTCGTGACCATCGAACCGGGCATCTATCTCCCGGGCAAATTCGGCATCCGCATCGAGGATTTTGTGCATATCACCGAAAATGGCTGCGAAAACCTTACAAATATACCAAATACGCTGATTTGTGTCTGAAATTTGCGCCCAGGGCTTGCAAAAACCGCGGTTTTGGCGTATAATATAAATATATGGCTATGTCCCGCTATGGGACGCTGAGTTGAATGATTTTTTTACGGAGGTTTATGTATGATTACAGCAGGTGATTTCAGAAACGGTGTTACATTCGAGCTCGACGGCAACGTTGTGCAGGTCGTAGAATTCCAGCACGTAAAGCCGGGTAAGGGTGCCGCATTCGTAAGAACCAAGTTCAAGAATGTCATCACTGGTTCCGTGGTTGAGCGTTCCTTCAACCCGACCGAAAAGTTCCCGACCGCTTTCATCGAGCGCAAGGACATGCAGTATCTGTACCAGGATGGCGATCTGTACTACTTCATGGACATTGAGAGCTACGAGCAGCTGCCGATCGGCAAGGACAAGCTCGGCCCGGCTTTCGCATTCGTGAAGGAGAACATGGAAGTCAAGGTACTGTCCTACAAGGGCAATGTATTCGGTGTTGAGCCGCCGTACTTCGTAGAGCTCGAGGTTACCGCAACTGAGCCGGGCGTGAAGGGCGATACTGCTACCAATGCGACCAAGCCTGCAACGCTCGAGACCGGTGCAGAGGTACGTGTGCCGCTGTTCATCAACGAGGGCGACATGATCCGCATCGACACCAGAACCGGCGAGTACATGGAGCGTGCATAAGCGCTTTTGAACTGAAATATTCCGTGATGGCGGGCATTCTGCCGCGCAAGGGAGGTACGTGTGATGGATAAAATTGCATATCTGAAGGGTCTGCTCGATGGGCAGGAGGTTGACAAGTCCACCAAGGAGGGCAAGGCATTCTACGCTGTCTGCGATGCACTCGAAGAGCTGCTGAAGTATACCCAGGAGCTGGAGGATCGCGTGACCGAGCTCGAGGAGCTGTGCGACATTCTTGACGAGGATCTCGGCGAGATGGAGGATCTGCTCGTGGACGACGATGATGACTATGAGTTCGATGAGCTCGATGACGATTTCGGCGATGAGCAGTATGAGACCGTATGTCCGACCTGCGGCAAGTGCATCCTGCTGGACGAAGCCACCCTCGAAGAGGGCGAGACTGTCTGCCCGAACTGCGGCGAGGAGCTGGAGTTTGACTTCGACGAGCGCGAGATCGCAGAGCTTGCGCCTGCTGATCCCGAGGAATAATAAACAGTACAGCAGCGGAGCCCCCGCTGCTGTTGTTCTAATACTAATTTCTCATCAAGCTATTGAAATAGCTTGATGAGAAGCGTGCGCTGACGCGCGCACCATTTTATGACGCATAACGCCACAAAATCCTTCTCATACCATTCTTGACGCCGCCTGCGGCGGCTATCGATCAATTGATTTCATCAATAGATTGAACGAG
>JAGADP010000325.1 GCA_017828885.1 Oscillospiraceae bacterium
CATACACCGGGCTTTGGTTCTGCTGCGAAGTACGTAGCAGCCACAGCGCAGGAGATCATCCGGGACAGCAGCGTTTACAGCATCCCGTCCGTCACGATCATTGAGATCATGGGTCGGCACAGCGGCTGGCTGGCAGCTTCGACATGCATGCTCCGTGCCAACGGCGAGGAAGCGCCCCACCTGATCTATCTGCCGGAGACGCCCTTCTCCTCCGAGCGCTTCATCGAGGATGTGCGCCGCGAGATGGCCAAGCACAAGGCCGTGATTGTAGCTGTTTCCGAGGGCGTTGCGCTGAACACCGAGGAGGACGGCATCGAGGATTTCCAGTCCGGTAAGGAGGATGTATTTGGCCACAAGTACCTCTCCGGCGTCGGCAAGTATCTTGAGAACCTCGTTTCCGCCAAGATCGGCTGCAAGGTGCGTTCTATTGAGCTGAACGTCATGCAGCGCTGTTCCTCGCATATCTGCTCCAAGACGGATATTGACGAAGCAGAGCGGATCGGTCGCCATGCACTCCGCGCAGCGCTGGACGGTCACACCGGAAAGATGATGTACTTCCGCCGCGTCAGCGACGTGCCCTATGCCGTGACGATCGAGATGACCGATGCTGTCAACGTTGCCAACCTCGAGAAGAAATTCCCCGTGGAGTGGATCTCTCCGGAGCGCAACCAGGTCACGGATGCTGCGATCTCGTATTTCCTGCCGCTGATCCAGGGCGAAGTCGATATTATGATGCGCAACGGCATGCCGGTACATTTCCAGCGGCCGTTACAGATGCGATAACCTGCACAGGATCCGCACAGAGAGATCCCGCAGTTTATTATGTACGAACAAGGATAGACACCAAGAAAGGAGAATCACATGGAATGCGAAAGCTACCTCCGGTTCCTGGATGGCGATACAAGTGCCATGCAGGAGATCGTGGAGCAGTACTGGGACATCATGCTGCTGTATGTCAACAGTTATGTACACAGTATCCCGGATGCCGAGGACATCGCTGAGGAAGCACTCATCGAGCTTGCTGCCGAACAGCCGGTGCTTGAAGAGGAAAGTCAGGTCAAGACCTATCTGATGAAGAACTGCCGCACCCTTGCACAGGAGAGCGTCAAGCAGAAGCTCCAGCGCAAGTCCGATGCCGAGAAGGAGCTCCAGGAGTGGGAGAGCAACGACAATGTGGATCTGCTGATGCTCGAGGACAGAATGCAGCTCGATGACTCCAAGCGCCTGCTGCATCGTGCGCTGCTCCGTCTCCCGCGGAAGCACAGAGACATCCTGTATCTGCATTATTTCGTGGGTCTGAGCTATCTGGAATCTGCAACGGTTCTGGGCTGCTCGGAAAAGCACGCAGTTTCCGCCGCATACAACGCAAGACTGGAACTGAAAAAGCTCATGGAAAAGGAGGGATATTTCGGTGAAAAGCTATGAGGAAATCACCTCCGAAGTTCTGGAGGCGGCGAGAGAACGCCGTCAGCAGATCGGCAAGCGCCGCAGGATCACGCTGATCTCCGGCATTGCGGCCGTATGCGTGGTAGGCATCGGTCTTGCCATCTGGGTAGGCAGACCGGGCAAGCGCGTTGAGACAGTCGCACAGCCTGTTGCCAGCGTCCAGACCATTACCGCTACCGTCACCGAGACGGAAGTGATCCCGGAAACGACGGAAGCCTACACCATGCCGACCCGTGCGAAGGAGACCCGCTCCACCAAGACGACAACGGCCACGGCCCCTAAGTACACCAGATCTGCCTATGAGAACAATGAATACAATGAGGACGATCATACGCCTGTTGTGAATACGGATGTACCTGAGCCGACGATGACAGCGCCGCCTGCGCCGTTCACTCCCTCGACGACAGCTCCCGCTGAGTCGCCTACAGAGGCGCATGCCGAGCCGACTGGACAGGGGCAGACCGATGCGCCGGTCGTTCATACAGAAGCGCCCAAGCCCGATCCCGAGCCTGTAGTCACGGCAGCACCCACCCCGCCGCCACTCCCCATGCCCGAGGATGATTATGTAGAATAATGCAATAAACCCTCCCGGATCCAGTGTACTGCTTATCCGGGAGGGTTTCGTTTTTTCGCTACTGCTCAGTGCTTCGGCCCGAAGCCGGGGAGATAGTCGATGACTTGCAGACCAGCTTTCTTTGCCATTTTCAGGCATTCCTCCTGCCCGTTCGTGTCGTTGAGCATAGTAGGCTTGTGCGCATCGCAGCCGATGATGGCTTTCAGGCCATATTCACCGGCAAGCGCCAGAAAATGCGGATCGGTGTAGTGGCGATGGTCGATCACACCGTACATATTGATCTCCACCGGCATGTCATGCTCCTGGAGCCAGGCACAGATCCGACGATAATGCTTGTCATAGATACTACGGTCGCCGGAAAAGCCCATCAGATCGGGGTGCGCCAGATAGAGATAGCGCCCCGTCTCCATGCCCTCGGTGACCGAGTCCACATAGCGCTCGAGCAGTGTCTCATCGTGGAACACATTGCCGGTATAGAACGTGTCCGGCTCCGGATCGAGAAAATGCTGCCCGAGGATGTGGTAATCAATGGGATAATCCTTCAGGAGCGCATCCTGTCCCGGGAGCAGTTCCGGCGTGTACTCAGACTCAAAGCCGATGTAGATCGTGATGTCGTCGGCATATTCCTGTTTCAGGCTGAGCAGCGAGGCAACATAGCCATCCAGTTCCTCCGGACGCATCCGGGTAGGGGAGATGTAGCCGTCCGGATAGACCCACGGGCAATGGTCGGCAAACCCGAGCACCTGCATCCCGTTCCGGATGGCCTGTTCGACATATTCTCTGTCCTCACCGATCGCGTGTCCGCAGCGCTCAGTGTGCGTATGATAATTGGCAAGCATGTAAAACGTCCTTTCTGACAGATTGATAGGGGATCAGCCCACACCTGCGCCCTGTTCGGCAGCGTAGATCAGAACGCGCGCCGCATCTGTGGCGTTGACATCGCCATCACTGTTGTAATCGCCGCGGAAGAACCAGTCCTCATCCGGGAGCATCGGCGTATGGCCTGCGCCGATCTCGGCGGCATAGATCAGGATCTTTGCTGCATCGGAGGCATTTACCACACCATCGCAGTTGACATCGCCCTTGTCATGGGTGTTTTCAAAGCCAGGCGCTTCGGCGTAGTTGAACAGGAGCTTGTACTCCGTGGAAGGCAGCCCCTCCTGTGTGACCTTGAGCGTCATGACCTGGTTCGGGTCAGTGAGCGTGATCTCGTTCATCACACCGTTGAGCAGCTCCTTACCATCGAGGGTGACGGTACCTGCCGAAACAGGCATGACCCTGAGATCTGTACAATCCGCGTAGGTGTAATAGCGGAGCACATGCGGATCCTCGTTCTCGTATCTCGTGGAGTACCAGTAATTACCGTCCTCCTCGAAGAGCAGGCTGATGAGAGATGCCTCCGCCAGCTCATATTCCTGTGTATAGACGCTCGGCACATCTGTCTGCGCATAGGCACTGATCTTCACAGGCTTGTTGACGGTGATCGGCTTGGAGTAGAGCTGATACTCGCCTCCATCGATCGCATAGTAGATGTCCGCGTCCGTATGGGTGCTGAGGGAGATCTCCGTGCCGGGTGCAACGCGCTTGAAATAGTCCGAGAAGATCACAGCATTCTTGTCGCGTGTGACAGCCTTGATGCAGACATTGCCGTATTTGTTGATATATCTGTCCACCATCCCGTTATCCGGGTCGTCATATTCCGAAACAGACTCACCGTCGAGGTAGAGGTCGAACCACGTTTTGCCGTCCGCACTGTAAAAGCTCTCGCCCTCATTGAAATCACGGTTGAGCATTTCGAGCGTAAACGAGCTGTTGTCAATGTGCTGATCGCCGTCACTGTCATACCACTCGCTCTTTGTAGCGCTCTCACAGGGAATGAGGAAGCCGCCTTCGTCGTTGGTGATATGTGCCACAACGGAGAACAGCTCGCCCTCGTGCAGCTCAACAGCTTCCTTCAGCGGTACCGTCTCATAGCCAACAAACTGGAAGGTTATCTCCGTACCGGTGTGTGCTGTACCGGAGGTGGGATCCGAAGGATCCGTCAGGCCGGTATAGACCGTGATCTCCCAGTGGCTGTCTGTCTCTGTATTGCAGAGCATCACGGATTCCATGAAGCAGTCATGCTCCGCCGTGAAGACATTCGCCGCCATGACGGATGTGTCACCATAGGGCTTAATGGAGTAGCTGCCGGACTTGCCATAGGTATCATACTGATAGACATGGACATCCGGCTCGGCGGGAACTGCTTCAAAGGTCGATTCATCCTCCAGCGAATGATCGCCGTAGGAGATCCAGAAATAGCCACCGTCGCCCCAGTTGGTGCCCCAGCTGTTCTTGACGAGCCAGGCGCCGTCACAGCCAGGATCGGAATTGAAATAGGAAGCAGGGAGATTGTCGTCCCAACCGACGATGCTGATGGCATGACCGCCGGCCTGATCCATATCCTCGACCAGATCATAATTGAAACAATAGGTGTGGTACGTCTCGTTATGACATTCATCAGCATCCGTATAGGCAGCATCCACCGCCTTGCCGCTGTAAATGGCGCGCTTGATGTTGTCGCGCAGGGCAATTTCCATATCCTCAATGCCGTTCGGGTTCCATAAGGGGAATGTCCGGACGGACGTCACGCGGAAATCCGATTCTGCACGAACTTCGTCGATCGTCTTCTCAGAGCTGCGGATCTCGTCGCTCTGGTAGGGGCACTTCGACTCATACACCGGGCCAATGCCGCTGAGCAGGATTCCGCTCTCCTGTCCCGTGCCGAAGCTGCCCTCGTCAAAGATATCCTCCGCGGTGTATGGATAGCCAAAGGCGTTGCAGTATGTGTAATAGGCAAGATGCCACTCGGAAAGGTCAATGTCCGGCTCCCGCTGGATCAGGCTGGTCTCCACGCTGTTGATAGCAGAGAACGCCCAGCAGGTGCCGTAGGGAGACTGCTCCTTGACAGGGGAGACAAGTCCTTCGCGCC
>JAGADP010000326.1 GCA_017828885.1 Oscillospiraceae bacterium
ATGCCGATGACATCCTCGACCTCCTTGCAGACGACCTCCGGCTGTGCGGAGGGCAGGTCGATCTTGTTCACGACCGGCACGACCTCGAGGTCATGCTCAATGGCAAGGTAGGTGTTCGCCAGCGTCTGCGCCTCGATGCCCTGCGATGCATCCACAATGAGGATCGCACCCTCACACGCTGCCAGCGAACGGGACACCTCATAGTTGAAGTCCACATGGCCGGGCGTGTCGATGAGGTTAAAGACATAGGTCTCGCCGTCCTGCGCCGTGTAGTTCAGGCGGACGGCACGCGCCTTAATCGTGATGCCGCGCTCACGCTCAAGATCCATATTATCGAGGATCTGCTGCTCCATATCGCGCTCTGCGACCGTGCGGGTCTTCTCTAAGATGCGGTCGGCCAGCGTGGACTTGCCGTGGTCGATATGGGCGATGATGCAGAAGTTTCTGATGTTCTCTGAATTCAAGTGTATTCCTCCGTTCGGGGGTGGTTCTGTAAATGTCTTTCTGGGATGCAGATGCTCGGATCTGCAAGCCACATAGAATCATTATACCATATTCCGGCGGAAATGTAAAGTGGTGTTGCAGTTTTTTCACGGAAATCCATTTCCAGAAGCTTTCTATAGAGCATGAACCCTGAAAATCCGTCCTCTTAGACCCGCTTTGCGTTAGATCCACCTGCCCCGCTTGTGGGGGCTGTCTCTTTTTCCATTTACAAATAGTAAAAAAACTATTGACATTTACCGAACAATGTGGTAGAATGATAGTGTATCTATTTGGAACAGAAGGGGCGCCCTGCGCCCGCAATCATTCCGCGATCATTAAGGGGGAGTAATGATTATGAAGAAAACCATCCGCAACCGCATCAAAGCGGTCATCGCCAGTGCGGCGATGCTTGCCACTGCGATGACACCGGCGGGATTTGCACCGCAGCCCGATGTCATTGCCGCAGATGCCACGATCGAGGATTCCGGTCTGGACATCGACTACGCCAGAGCCTTACAGTACTCGATCTACTTCTATGACGCCAACATGTGCGGCTCCGAGGTCGGCGAGCACTCGCGCTTCAAGTGGCGTGACGACTGCCACACCTATGACGCCCATGTTCCTATGGTTCCGTGGGACGGCAATACCATGGAGGGCGGCGGCACTAACCTTTCGCAGGAGTTCATGGACAAGTACAAGGACGTCCTTGATCCGGACGGCGACGGCACGATCGACGTTTCCGGCGGTATGCACGATGCCGGCGACCATGTTGAGTTCGGTATGCCGGAAAACTACGCTGCTGCCACACTCGGCTGGGGCTACTATGAGTTCCGTGATTCCTATGTGAAGCTCGGTCAGGACGACCATATCGAGACAGTGCTCCGTCACTTCAACGACTACCTCATGAAGTGTACCTTCCGCGACAAGAACGGCACCGTGATCGCCCACTGCTATCAGGTCGGCGAGGGCGGCATTGACCACTCCTACTGGGAGGCTCCCGAGGTGGATTCGATGGTGCGCCCGGCGTACTTCCTGACCGCCGAGAAGCCGCAGACCGATTATGTGGTCTCTGCGTGCGCATCGCTGGCGATCAACTACCTCAACTTCAAGGATACCGATCCGGAATACGCCGAGAAGTCCCTTGACTACGCGCTGGCACTCTGGAATTTTGCCAACGATAATCCGAAGGAGCTTTCTGACAACGGCGACGGCCCCGGACAGTTCTATGGCTCCAGCAAATGGCAGGATGACTACTGCTGGGCAGCCGCATGGCTCTATCTGGCCACCGGCGATGCCGCCGTTTTTGACGAGGCCTATGAGATCTTCGACTACTATGCCGCATCCGGCTGGGTATACTGCTGGAACGATGTATGGAGCGGCGCTTCCATCCTCTGGGCTCGCATCAACCAGGAGCATCCGGAGCTCGATCTCGTGCAGAAGATCCGTGATGCGCAGGGCAAGAACGAGTATGTCTTTGATGATTTCTGGGATGATGACTGTGTCGGCAAGATCCTCAAGACCTACAAGCAAAAGGTCACTCCGCAGGGCATGGTATTCATCGACGTATGGGGCAGCTGCCGCTATGCTTCCGCATTTGCGCTCTGCTGTGCTGTCTATGACAAGTACCACAACAACGGCAAGCCGAGTGAGTGGAGCGAATTCGGCAAGCGCCAGATCGACTACATCCTTGGTGACAACGACATCACCTACAAGGAGACCGAAAAGCAGACCGTTCTCGCCGGCAGAAACGGTGACCACGGCAAGCGCGTTTTCCTCTGCGGCTATGATGCGACCTATACCGTCATGAACCCGCACCACCGTGCAGCCTCCGGTCTGACAATGGCAGAGGATCCGCGTGAGCAGAAGCACGTTCTCTGGGGTGCGCTCGCAGGCGGCCCGGACAATAAGGATGCCCACAGCGACAGCACCAACGACTGGCGCGAGAACGAGGTGACCATCGACTACAATGCTGCCTTCGTCGGTGCAGCAGCCGCCATGTACCAGTACTATGGCACGGACGATATGGCAGTCACTGCCAACTTCCCGCCTGATGACAAGGGTCTCACTACCGGCGAGGAGGAGACAGGTACCGGCTACTGGATCGAGGCAATGGGCAGAGATGTCCGTGCCAATGACGGCACCGGCGCTGTAGAGGTCTCCTTCAAGGTCTATTCCGGTGAACCCAAGCCTTCCAAGGACATCACTGTCAGATACTACATCGACCTCTCCGAGGTAGGCGACCCCTCCGTCGTCCAAGCGAAGAAACTCTACGATCAGGCTGAGGCGGAGATCAAGGGATCGACCTGCATCGTGGATAACCCTGTCAAGTGGGACAAGATGAAAGACGTCTACTATGTCGAGATCCACTGGGAGGACTGCACCTTTGCCAACTCCGGCAAGAAGTGCCAGTTCGAGGTCGGCTTCTACGGAAAGGGCTATACAGGCGAGGATACCAAATATCATTTCTATGAATGGAATCCCGAAAACGACTGGAGTTTTGAGACACTGAAGCTCGGCACCAAGGACGACTTCTTCGAGACGGAGAATCCGCCGGAGGTGCTCAACGAGCATATCTGCGTCTACATTGACGGCGTGCTCGTCGGCGGCACCGAGCCGGACGGCACCAAGCCTGCCGAGGATGAGCCGCAGGAACCGACCCAGAAGCCGACACAGGAGCCGACACAGAAGCCGACACAGGCCCCCACACAGGGTCCGACGCAGGGTCCGACAGAGGATGGCCCTCAGGGACCGACGCAGGCCACAGCTTCTAATGACAAGACAACGCTGTACGGCGATGTGGATGTCAGCGGCAAGGTGGACATCGTGGATGTCATCACGCTGAACAAGAACCTGATGGTCGGCGAGGAGCTCAAGCCCCAGGGCAAGATCAATGCTGACGTGGACAACAGCGGCAAAATCGACGAGACGGATGCCCTCAACATCCTGAAGGCAGTCGTGGAAATGGTAACGCTGCCCATAGCCTAAATGATGAACAGCCCCTGCTCTGTGAAAGAGCAGGGGCTGTAGCAGTTTTGGATGAAGCCAGGTTTTGCGCTTCGGCCGCCCCCTCCGCCGCCGTTCGGCGGCACCTCGCCCGATGGGGGAGGCATTCTTGCGGGGTCTTCGACCCCTGCACCCCAGTGGGGCTGACGCCCCATCCAACAGACACAGCCCCTGCTCTGTGAAAGAGCAGGGGCTGTGTCGTTTCAGATCAGGTATAGTCTTTTTTTATCGTCCGGTACAGCTCCTGAGAGGCCTCCTCCGATGTTGCCTTCTCATACAGAACCAGATTGCAGGCTTCGACAAATGCGTCGATGAGGCCGGAATTCTCCACAAAGGCGTTCATCTTGCCGAGCTCCGTGTTCTCCTCCATTTTCAGGGAGGCCTGGTACTGCAAGCCCTGCAGCATGCCCTCCTCCTCAAGGGTCTGCCGTGCTGCCGAGCTCAGCGGGATGCCCTTTTCCACGCCCTGGAGCTTTGCCATTTCGGGGCTGTTCAGGAGGAAGTCGAGCAGCATCGCCGATTCGGTCGGATGCTCCGTGTTCTTGCTGATGGCGTACATCGTCGCAGGCTTGGCGTACCAGCCGTCACCGTGCTTCATCCCGGGCTTGGCGGTGTAGTCCGCGATCACGATCTCATAGCCCTTGTCCGCCGCGCTGCCGAAGTAGTTCTTCGCATCGCTCACCCATGCGATACCGCCCGCATAGACGCCCTTTTCGATGTTGAGCCGGTCATAGTACTCTACCTGCGGGATGACCTTCTGCTCGACCATCCGGTCATAGAACTCCAGCATGATCCGGAGCTGGTGCGCATTGAAATTCAGCGAGCCGTCATCGCGCAGGAAGGGCTTGCCGGTCATCTGCTCCGCGTAGGTCAGCGTATAGAGCCACACGGACTTTGCCACGCCGCTCAGCGGGTAGACACCGTCCTTCTGCATGACCGCTGCCGCCGCAAAATAGTCATCCCACGTCTCCGGCACGTCCAGACCGTATTTGTCATAGATCGTCTTGTTGATGTAGATCGTCTCGGCGTTCATGGCGATGGGTACCGCATTGAGCACGCCGTTCTTACGGCCGTAATCGAGCATCGGCTCGGTGAAGTTGGACAGATCGAGCGTATCCTCCACCTTGGAGAGGTCATAGTAGCCTGTGCCGTCCTGAGAGTATTCCGAGAGCCAGCCGAAGTTGATCTGCATGACATCGGCCTCCGTATCCGAGACCATCTGCACGCGGCTTCGTGCCTCATAGCCAGACCATTCCGAATAGCTGCAATTCACCTTGATGTCCGGGTGCAGCGCCTCGAATTCCTGCACGGCCTCGAGCGTGTATTCCGTTCTGGCGTCATTGCCCCACCAGGAGAGCGTGATCTCCGTGACGTTGCGATTCTCCGTCACGACCTGGTGATCGGAGC
>JAGADP010000327.1 GCA_017828885.1 Oscillospiraceae bacterium
AGAGCCGTTCCCAATCCGCAAAGCCTTCCTCGGAGCCGTCCTCGAGCGCTTCCTTCTTGATGATGCAGATGTTCTTTGCCGGAATGCCGTAATGGTCGCTGACAAAGTCCTTGTCGAGCTTTTCAGTCAGTTCATAATGTCCCCAGAATTCGCCGTTGATGAACACGATGCACGGCTCCATGCCCTGCGTCAGGAACTGCCGGTCGGCGACAAGGGACTGCACCAGCTTGTCGCTGAAACGGGTGTACTGTGCATCGTTGCCGCCGTTGCGCAGGAGGAAGCTGTCAAACTCCGTGAGTGCAGAGCCATCCGCCTGACTTCTGACAGCGCCGGAAAACAGATCGTAGTTCAGCTTTCCGGCGCCGTATTCCTTGCGGGCAAAAACCTTGAAGCTCTTCTGCGGATAGGAGCGGGTCGCGCCGCCGTGGATGCGGATGCCGGCATCCTGCGAAACGGCAGGCTTGCCGTCCTCGAAAATCTGTATGACTGCATCGCGCTCCCATTCTCTCCCCTTCTGCGTGTAGTTGCAGGGCATGAAGAAATCCGGCGTCTCGGGGTCATAGTCATCGCCGTTCATCCAGTCGTCATAGACCTTCCCCATCACATAAATGCCGCGCTCGTAGTCGAACAGATCGCGCTCATCCATGACAAGCGAAACGACCTTTGTGTCCTGATAATAGGACGCCTTCTGGTCGAATCCGACAAAATAGGTATTCGTCACCACGCCGCTCTGTTTGCCGCTTGCATCCACACACATCGCCCGGACGACAGTCGCCTTGTCCACAGGGCTCTGCGGGAGAAAGCGCTTGGCATAGGCTAACGGCTGCGCAATGTCGGTGCGCATGCTCAGCGTGTTTTCCTCCGGAGAACGATCCACGATCGGGATGGGCGCCTCGTAGCGGGTGCTTTCCGCAGTCGGCGCGCTGCCGTCGAGGGTGTAGTAGATGACAGAGCCCTCCGGCGCGGTGATGGCGAGGGAAAAGCCGCTGTCATAAAAGCCACTTATCGCGGAAAACTGCGTCCCCTCCGCAGAAAAAGGCGTATTCTGTTCGGCGGCAGCTTCTTCTGTGGCCTCCGGCACTGTGCTTTCTGGGGCAGATGAGGAAGGATCGCTCTGCTCTGTGCAGGAGGTCAGCATCACGGCTGAACATCCGATCGAAACGGCCAGAAATGCGTATACAAAGCATCGAATCAACTTGTTCATAGTACGCTCCTAAGAAATGTCAAATGCATGCATCATCCGGATCAGCCGGAACGCCTGCTCTGCGGTGTCTGTGAGATTCTGCGCGGCATTCGCGGGATCAAGTGCTGCTTCCAGGGGCTCCACACGGCGCAGGATCGGGAAATAGGCATCTATGCCCACCGCATGGCAGGCCTTTGCGCCCTCCCCTGCTGCGCCGCAGAATGCGATCACGGGTTTGCCGTACTGCTTCGCAAGTGCTGCGATCCCGGCGGGCGCCTTGCCCATCGCCGTCTGCGCATCAAGGCAGCCCTCACCGGTGATGACAAGATCCGCTTCCTGTATCGCTGCAGCAAGCCCTGTCTCCCGCAGGATCAGCTCCACACCGGGCGTGAGCTCCGCACGCAGATATGCCATCAGGCCGAAGCCGAGCCCTCCGGCGGCACCTGCGCCGGGCGCGTTGGCATCTGCATCCGGACGGATGGTCCGGGTGACAGCGGCGAATCTGGCGAGCGTGTCATCCATCTCCCGGATCATGGCAGCATCGGCGCCCTTCTGCGGTGCAAAGACTGCGCTGCAGCCCTGTTCGCCGCAGAGCGGATTCGTCACGTCACAAGCTACGTAAAATGTACATTCCCGCAGCTCCGGCAGGATATGCGCATCTGACACATGCGCAAGCTCGGAAAGCCCCTGCGCACCGGCAGAGATCGGTTCCCCCTGTGCGTTCAGCAGATCGAAGCCAAGTGCCTGCAGGCATCCTGCTCCGCCGTCATTGGTCGCGCTGCCGCCGATGCCGAGGATAAACCGCCGGCAGCCCTGCCTGATCGCATCCCGGATCATCTCACCGAAACCATAGGTCGTGGTGCGCATGGGATCGCGTTCGGATGGGTGCAGCAGCGGCAGACCGGAGGCGGCTGCCATCTCGATCACAGCCGTCTGGTCGGAAAGAATGCCGTACTGTGCAGAGATCGGTCTACCGAGAGGATCCGGAACTGTTACAGTCTGATAGGTACCATTCAGACCGGACACAAGCGCTTCTGTCGTTCCCTCTCCGCCATCGGCAAGAGGCCGGACGCTGATCTCCGCCTCCGGGAACACACACCGGATGCCCGCAGCGCAGGCATCTCCCGCCTGAACCGAGGTCAGACTGCCTTTGAATGAATCAATACTGATGAGGATCTTCATGATGGATCACCGCCTTTTCTTCAACTGCATAAACCCTGTAGTCCATTGAGAAAGAGCAAAGAGTATCAGCATTATTATACATCACTTACGACAAAAATGCAAGTGGCATCTGCATTTTCAAGCGTTCAGCTAAACAAGATCGCGAAAAAGCAAACATCCAACACCTTGACACAGCCCACGGAATGCAATATAATAAGAGATAGACTGATACTCATGAGCATAGGAAGGAAGTGAAGCAATGGGGACACGGATCGCTGACAAATACGCCGCCTGGGAGCAGGAATGCGAAGCCCGCTTCCAGAAACTCAAAACTAACGAAGAAGCGCTCAACCGCATCTTCATCGACATTTACGGCTTGCAGGACGAGCTGACCCCCGAGGTCGAGGACAAGGACGTGACCGTGCGCCGTGCCGACCTCGGGCGGGAGATCCGGAGCCTCATCTCGTATGCGGTCGGGTGCCTGTTCGGGCGCTACTCCGTCGATGTGAAAGGGCTGTGCTATGCCGGCGGCGAGTGGGATGCGTCCAAGTACAAGACGATCATCCCGACCACGAGCAACGTCCTCCCCATCTGCGACGATGACTATTTCGAGGACGACCTGACCACCCGGATCGTGGAGTTCGTGCGGCTCGTCTATGGGGATGACACCCTCGAGGAGAACCTGAAATTCATCGCTGATGCGCTCGGCGGCAAGGGGACGTCCCGGGAGATCATCCGGAATTATCTGCTGACCGGCTTCTTTGCCGATCACTGCAAGATCTACCAGAGACGCCCGATCTACTGGCTGTTCAGCTCCGGCAAAAAGCACGGATTCAAGGCACTCGTGTACATGCACCGCTGGCAGAAAACGACCGTTGCGACCGTGCGCACCGACTATGTACATGAGCTGCAGGAGCGCTATCGGACACAGCTCTCGCTCCTTGCCGATCAGATGCAGACGGCT
>JAGADP010000328.1 GCA_017828885.1 Oscillospiraceae bacterium
GCATCATTTTAGGAGTGTGGACTGCTCGAAAAGTGAATGGGGTGTGGGGCGGAGCCCCACGGCGGGTCTGAGGGCGCGGTCGGTTTTCAATCCATGACCGACACTGCTCGTCTTCATACAGCATCCAGTCTCATCCTCGGTCGCAGCGCCCCATACTCCCCCCTCCCTCTGGGAGGGGGGCAGGGGGGGCGATCATAGAATGCCTATCCCAGAAAAATCATTTTTGCATAGAAAAAGCTATTGACAGAGATCCTCCCCCGTAGTATAATTAGTTATACAAATCATACTTAACCAACTTATCCCACAGGAGGTATCTCAATATGAAAGCATCGGATAACTACTACGCATGGACGGCGACGGTCGGCGAAAAGGGGCAGATCGTCATCCCGAAGCAGGCACGCGAGCTCTTCGGCATCAAGCCGGGAGACACGCTGCTGCTGCTCGGCGACCTCCAGAAGGGGCTCGCCATCCCGCCGAAAGGCGCCTTCCAGCAGATCTACGACACCGCTTTCTCCGACACCTCGAAAGAGGGTGAGGAGCAGTGAAACGCATCGCCTGCTTCTGCATCCCGGCACATGGTCACACCAACCCTATGACCCAGGTGGTCAGAGAGCTCGTGAAGCGGGGCAACGAGGTGCGGTTCTATTCGTTTGAGGAATTTGGCGAAAAGATCCGGGCGACCGGTGCGGTATTCATCCCGCTCGACAGCTATCTGCCGGCGCTCACGGCGCAGGAGGAAAATGCCCTGAAACGGGTCTCCCTCACCGAAATGACCTTGCAGGACATCCGCATCACGGAGTGCCTGAACGACTTCCTGGCGGCGGAGTTTGCCGATTTTCAGCCGGATGTGGTCTACAGCGATTCCGTCTGCTTCTGGGGCAAGCTGAATGCATGGAAATTCGGGGTGCCGCTGGTCGTTTCCACGAGTACCTTCGCCTTCAACCAGCTTTCCTCGCAGTATATGAAGCACTCCCCTGCCGAAATGGCGGACATGATCTTCGGTCTGCCGAGGATCTCAGCGGCGCTCAAAAAGCTCCGGCCGCTCGGCTATCATGTCAAGGGCGCCCTCTCGCTCATCCAGAGCGACAACCAGACGGATTCCATCGTCTATACGTCCAAGGAATTCCAGCCCTATGCGGCAAGCTATTCCGACCACTATCTCTTTGTAGGGCCGTCCCTCCCGGCGGATGCTATGCCGATGAAGGAGAAAAATCGGCCGCTCGTCTATATTTCCCTCGGTACGGTCATCAACGACCGGCCGGATTTCTACAAGAACTGCATCGAAGCGCTGCGGGAGGTCAATGCCGATGTCATTATTTCCTGCGGCAATACGGTCGATATGGCGTCCCTCGGCACACTGCCGGAGCATGTGCAGGTGTTCCCCCGTGTTGACCAGCTCGATGTGCTGGCGAGGGCGGATGTGTTCCTCTCGCACTGCGGCATGAACAGCGTCTCCGAAAGCCTGTACATGGCAACGCCGCTCGTGCTCTACCCGCAGACGGGCGAGCAGGCAGCCGTTGCAAGGCGTGTGCGGGAGATCGGCGCAGGCATCGACCTGAAGGAAGATTCCGCTGACGGCATCCGCGCCGCCGTGAAGCAGGTGCTTGCCAAGAAGGCCTTTGCGCAGGCGGCAGAGACATGCAGCAAGGGATTCCGTGCATGTCCCGGCATCCCCGGCGCGGCGGCGTTCATTGAACAGGCGCCGCACAAGTCCGATGCCCCCGATCCGCTCGCCGTACTCAACAAGGAGAACGGCAAGGCGATCTTGCTGTACTGGCTGATCGGCATCGTCATCGGCGTGCTGGTCGGCGTATTTGTCGGTACGAAGTTCATCTGGATCGTCGGGATGGTGTTCGGCATTCTACAGACGCCGTTTGGTAAGATGGTGGGGGAGCGGAATTATAAGCGGCTGTTCGGGAGCGACTGATCCTGCTCCTTGCTGTTCTTCCTGTGTTTCGCCCAGAAAACGCCATCCCCGATCAGTAAGACGACCACGGTCGGAACAAATATCATCAGTAACAACTGCCCCAACATCCCGTTCAGGTCGCCGCCCGGTGTCAGGATGTCATACATGGCAAAGCCCACGACCGGCAGGGCGCATACGACCACAACGCCGCCAAACAGCAGATAAGGCGAAACAGTCTGGTGCAGCTTATTCAGAATGACGCGCACCAGTCCGAACAGTCCAAAAACGATCCCGACAAAAATGCCGATCATCAACAGCAGTGTATCCATGTTTCCGCCTCCTGTATCTTGTGTGGTCATGCTTTCTTGCATGTGATGCCTAAAGCCGCCTTGTGCAGCGGACACTGAACCGCATCAGCACAAGCCCTTTGCGAAGCATTGGGCTTGTACGAACGCCAGAATCAAGCCCTGTGTATCATAAGCATAAGCTGCCAGCGGGGGCTCCCCGCTATTCCAGCACACACCGGAATGCTGTCGGCAAAGAATACGTTTCCTGTAAATCCGCCGCATCTGCCCAGACAAAGCCCTCCGGCATGGCGGCGCAGCGCAGGAACACGCCCGTCATCTCCCATGTGATATGCGTGAAGATATGCCGGCGCTCCACGGTCTTTTCGAGCGCCTGCGGTCGGGTGTGCCACTTGCTGCATTGGGCGATGGCCTCCTCCGGGGTCAGCATGCCCTCCACATTCGGCAGCTCCCAGAGCGACGCCAGAAGCCCCTTCGATGGGCGTTTCCGGATGGCAATTTTGCCCTCACATTCCATGACAAATACCGTTCGCTGCTCCGTGCGGCGGGCGGTTTTTTTCTCCCTTACGGGGAGCATGCGCTCGCTGTGGGCGGCGTTTGCCATGCAGATGTCTTGCAGCGGGCAGCTCCCGCAGTCCGGTGCGCCGTTCGGTACGCAGACCGTGGCACCGATCTCCATGAGCGCCTGTGTCAGCATGGCGCAGTCCGCCTGCGGATAGACCGCCGCAAGCTGCGCCGTCATTTCCGCCTTGACCTTCGGGTCAAGGACGTTACGGAAGTCCTCCTGGAGCCTTGCCAGCACCCGCAGCACATTGCCGTCCACCGCGGGTGTAGGCAGTCCGAAGCAGAGCGAGCAGACCGCCCCGGCGGTGTAGTCTCCGATGCCGGGGAGCGCCCGGATCTCTGCATAATTTTGCGGGAAAGTGCCGCCGTACTGCTCCGTGACGATGCGCGCGGCCTTCTGCATGTTGCGCACGCGGTTATAATAGCCGAGCCCCTCCCAGAGCTTGAGCAGGTGATCCTCCGGGCATTCTGCCAGCGCCTGCACATCCGGCAAAGCTTCCAGGAACCGCGCATAATAGCCCTTGACAGCCTCCACGCGGGTCTGCTGGAGCATGATCTCCGAGACCCAGACGCGGTAGGGATCGGCTGTCTCCCGCCACGGGAGCGCTCTGTGATGCGCCGGGTACCAATCGAGCAAGGGCGTTAGCATCTGCGCCGGGATTTCTGCCTTTTCGGCGGCAAGACGGCGCATCCGCTCAATGATCTTGTCATAGACCGGGAGCATGTGCGGCTCGGTGCAGCAGCCGGCGATCTCCTCGGTGGAGAGCCAGCGGACGCTGCGGTTCTCGTCCGGTTTGTCTCTGACTGGCTGATCGACCGGCGCGATCAGGCCGTAAGTGACGTTGTAATGGATATGCTCTGCCACGGGCATACCGCGCTTTTCATGCGCCGGAACGGGCAGGGCATCAATGGAAAGGATGCGCCGGGACAGCGGCCAGAGCTTCGTGACCGAAGTCTCCTCCTTCGCCTCGCGCATCGCCACGCCGAGGAGATCGGGATCCCCGTCCGCATGGCCGCCCGTCCAGCCGACAGACTGATAGACGAGATGATACGCCATCAATGTCTGCTGCATGTCGGGTGAGAGGATGAAGCCGGAACAGGTGATATGCCCCGCCTCGCAGTCCCGGTCGAGGATGTGCAGGCCATACTGCCCGATCAGGCCGAGCAAGGTCTCCCGGTCGGCGGCTTCCTGCGCCGTGCCGGGGATGAATCGTTCTATTTCTGCATACAGCGCCGCCGGCATGGGACATCCTCCTTTTTTCTTCATTCCATAAGAGCGGGTTAAGGGGGCTGCGCCCCCTTAAAACCCTTCCTCCCCCACTATATGGGGGAGGTGCCGCCGAACGGCGGCGGAGGGGGCGGCTTTACTGAGAGCCTCCCCTGCGTTGTGCGCATTTGTAATAGTTGATCATTGTCTTTATTATAGCACAAAATACGCCTCAACACAAGTACCCGCCGCGGATTTCCTGCGCATTTCTGCACATACTGTTACCGCGGTCATCTGCCGCAGAAAAGAGGTAACTGCATGAAAAAACTACTTTCCATTCTGCTCGGGCTCAGTCTGCTGACGGCGCTGCCTGTCCATGCCGGGCACGCCATCGGCTACGGGCAGGGCACCCAGACCGATGCTGCCAATGTGCCGCTCGGTGCGCTCGATTTCGATGCACAGTACCGACAGTACGGCGCCTACGCCACCACGCCGGACAAGCATCGCATCATCCTGACATTCGACCAGGGCTACGAAAACGGCTACACGGACGACATTCTCGACACGCTCGCGGAAAAGCATGCCACTGCCATCTTCTTCCTGACCGGTGACTATGCGAAGAAGGAGCCTGAACTCGTGCGCCGCATGATCGACGAGGGGCATATGCTCGGCAACCACGGCATGACGCATGCCTCACTGCCGTGTCTCAGCCATGACGAGGCGGTGGAGGAGATCTCCTCGCTGCATGAATATGTGATCGAGAAGTACAGCTACAAGATGCAGTATTTCCGGTGCCCGTGCGGGGAATACTCCGAGGAGGCGCTGCAGACCTTGCAGGAGCTCGGCTACCGGACGGTCTTCTGGAGCGGTGCGCATGTGGACTGGCTCACGGACGACCAGCCCGACCCGGATGCCGCCCTTGCCAAGCTCGTTGGGCAGGCGCACGGCGGCGAGATCTTGCTGCTCCACTCGGTATCCTCCACCAATGCGCAGATCCTCGGGGATCTCATCGACGCGCTGCGGGCGAAAGGGTACACTGTCTGACACATGCGTATAACAGCGCCTGTCCCGTGCTCCGGAACAGGCGCTTGCTTCATTCTGCTGTTTTCGGCTCAGGGAAGTGCTCCACTGCACTCACAAGGATCTGTGTCGTGCCGTCAATGCCGAGCTGGCCGCTGTTCAGGCAGAGGGCATAGTTGCCCTTGTCGTGCCAGTTGCCGCCGGTGTTGATGTTGTAGAACTTCTCGCGTCTGCTGTCGATCCGTGAGAGCATCGTGTCGATCTCCTTTGCGGAAACGCCGTAGTTCTCCTGGGCATAGCGCAGGCGGAAGTCACGCCTTGCATAGATGAAGGCGCTGAACTTGAACGGATTGTCCCGCAGGATCCAGTTGGCACAGCGTCCCACGATCACGCAGCTCCCCTGCTCAGCAAGCTCCTTGATGATCTGGGTCTCGGTGATATACAGTTTATCGGAAACGGGGATGTTGTCCTCCATCGTGCGCGCCGGGTTGGTATTCATCAGCAGCGCATACAGGAAGCTCTTGGGCGAGGATTCCTCGGCGCCCTCCAGCTTGGAGATCGGCTCCCCGAGACGTTCGGAGGCCAGCTCAAGAATCTCGTGGTTATAAAAGGGAATGCCAAGCTGCTCAGCGACCATCTTGCCGATGACGCTGCCGCCGCTGCCGTATTCTCGCTCGATCGTAATAATGGGATGTTTCATTGCGCTCTGTCCTCCTGATATAGAATCAACTCTGCACCGGTCAGATATGATCCGATGCAGAAATATCTATTGTCTATTATAACATAGAATCCACATAAAATCACCCTGTTTTTTGAAAAAAATAACCGCAGACGGTAAATTCTGCATTTTTGACAAATTGAGGGTGTGTTTTTTATGCAATTTGAAGTATACAAAAGCCGGTGCGACCTGCTGCAAAATGCCGATAGCACAGCCATATCTCCCCGAAAAACTGGTCAAAATCCCGATTTTTCGGTCAGTTCATAAATTAGCCATATTCTCAGGGCGCCGGGGTGTTATAATTGTAAGGAGCTACTATAAATATTGTAATAAAAGGGATGTGCAGGACACACACCTGCTCGGATCCCTGTTACAGGAACGATAAAGCACTCTTGACCAAAGCGCAGAGCAGGAGGAAGTATTATGAGAAAACACACCATGTTGTCGCGCATTGCCGCGGCGGCCTGCATGGCAGTATTTGGCTGCACGATGCTGACCGGATGCGATATTGCAGAGTCGGTGCTCGGCCCATCGTATGCCGATCAGAGCGAGACGGAGACAGAAGCCCCCTCTGAGGAAAGCGCCGTACCGGGTACGGAGCCCACGACCGAGCCTGAGACCGAGGAGACCACCGTCCACGTCAGCCCGACCGAGAGCGTCACATCGTCGCTCGGCGCGCAGCTTGAAACGGACGTCTATCTGAACAAGGACAGCTCCAACGATGACGACAAGATCTGCAAAGTAGCGCTCGACAATTTCATCCAGCAGGGCGACAAGGTCGAGTCCTTTGTCTTCGTCTTCTATGCTGACGGCAACATGGGCACCTACCAGGGCGCCTGCGGTATCTCCGTGACGGATGACAGCCCCGTCGGTTCGGACGGCTGGTATGCGTCCCCGAACTTTGAAGCCTCGACACAGGGCGGCTTTGCAGAGATCCGCTGGAACGTGCCGTCGGACATCCGCGACTGTATCGACGCAAGCGGTGAGGTACAGATCGGCTACTGGTGGGGCGATGTCTCCACCGTCCATCTGAAGGAGATCATCTGTAACTACTCCCGCACCGTGGAGCTTCCGGTGGACGTCACCACGGAGATCCCCATCGGCCAGGATCTATATTATGACAATGACGATGCCAAGTATGCCCGCGTGCCAGTCGGGCGGCTGTTTGATGAAGACGGCATCCCGCAGGCGGTGACCTATCACCTCACCAGCCCCGGCCGCATCGGAAAGTTCGTCGGCGGCTTCACCGCAGATGGCGGCGGCGAGCCGTACACAAGCAGCAACATTGCGATCCTGTCGGATGCGACCGATCTGAATCTGACCTGGATCCTGCCGGAGTCTGTACGACACACCGGCGTCAGCGACCTCGGGATCGGCTTCTGGTGGGGCGAGCAGGGCAGCATCACCCTCGATTCCATCACCGTGAAATACACCACCGGCAGCGCACCGGCCGCTGCACCCGCTCCGGCTGAGAGCAGCGAAAGTACAAGCAAGGAGGACACCCCCGTGAGCAACAGCAAACAGGCCGCACAGATCGCCGCAGACATCCGTGTCGGCTGGAACCTTGGCAATACACTTGACTGCTACGATGACAAGGCCGCGACCAAGCCGGAGAACCTGGAGACCTACTGGGGCAATGTCAAGACCACCAAGGCGACCATCGACACCGTCAAGGCCAAGGGCTTCAACGCTGTCCGGATCCCGGTGACCTGGGGCAACCACATGGACAGTGACGGCACGATCGACAGCGCCTGGATGGCGCGTGTACAGGAGATCGTGGATTATGCGATCGACAATGACATGTACGTCATCCTGAATACGCATCACGAGGATGCGCTCTGGATGCATCCTGTCTATTCCGAGGAGAGCACAGTCACGGAGCGGTTCGTCCGCGCCTGGGAACAGATCGCTGCACGCTTCAAGGACTATGACAACAAGCTCCTGTTCGAGGGCCTGAATGAGCCCCGGATCCACGGTACCTCCTCCGAATGGATGGGCGGCACCAGCGAGGAGCGCAGTGTCATCAACCACATGGAGGAGCAGTTCATCAGCACCGTGAGAGCCTCCGGCGGCAACAACGCCAAGCGCACGCTCATCATCACGACACACGCTGCCTCCATCACGGATGCCGCTATCAGCGGCCTGACGCTGCCGGATGACGATAATATCATCGTTTCCATCCACAACTACGCCCCCTGGAAGCTGACGACGCTGGAATACCCGGACGACCGCAGCTTTGAC
>JAGADP010000329.1 GCA_017828885.1 Oscillospiraceae bacterium
GTGGTTGCCGGTCGTGATGACATCGGCACCGGCGCGGAAGAGCATGTCGGCGGAGTCGCGGGTGATGCCGTTGCCGTTGGCGGAATTTTCGCCGTTGATGACGGTGATGTCGATGCCGAGCTCCCGTTTGAGGCCGGGGAGCTTTTTCTGTAGAAAGCGGCAGCCGTTCTCGCCGACGACATCGCCGATAAATAGCAGGTTCATGGTGGTTCCTCCTGGGTTGTGTGAATGTGGCAGCGAAGCAGATCTGGTTTTTTTGCTCAAGCTTTTTTTCTATAAAAAAAGCTTGCAGGGTCAAGGGGCAGCGCCCCTGGTCGCTCGCCGCAGCGAGCGAAATACCCCTGTGCTGCGCTTTTTTCAGGGGTGAATTCTAAAAACAGTCCGGTGGACTGTTTTTAGAAGAGGGGCACTTTTTTGCAAAAAAGTGCCCCTTCTTTCACATTTAAAGAGCGTTTCCTTGCCGCCTTTATGCGGCAACGAACGTCAGTCTTCTTCGTTTTCCTCATCCGGCGTCATTTCGAGGATCTCCTCCAGCGAGGGCTGGGGTCTCGGCGCGGACGGCGGGGTGTAGATCTTCATGGTCGGGAATTCCCGGTCAGCGCCATGCTTCGGCTTATACAGCGATACCGGCACGGGCGGTTCCTTCGGTTCCTCCGGAACGGGCTCCGGCTCCGGTTCAGGCTGCAGCTCCGGCTCCGGCGGGGCGGGGAGATCGACCTCCCGCATCCCGGGCGGCAGCTCCTCGGCGGGCTGCGTCATGAACAGATCCGCCTCCGGCTCGGAGACTGCGACCTTGATGCTGTGGCGGGAATCGCTCTTCGTCAGCGCCTTGCCGGGCTTGGTATGAACCCGCTCCGGCATGGAAACATCGGTCTTGCGGCGGCGTTTCCGCGTTGGATCTTCATCCTCGGCTTCATCCTCCACATCCGAGCTGCGAAACAGCGAACGGAGGCCGAGCAGCGGGAGCTGCAGCATCAGACCGAGCACACAGCACAGGATGAACAGCACCGGCACCACGCCCAGGCCGACCCAGTAACGGATGTCGGGATCGGGGAAACGCTCTAAAATGGCCGGCATCGAAATGTCGATCAACGGATCACCGAGCAGCAGCGCCGCCAGCGCACCGCCGGCTGCACCGGCAAAGAAGCGGTGAACGCTGCTCTTGCCGTTCTTTTTGCTGTGGAACAGGCCGAGCAGGCAGAGCGCTGTGCCAAAGGCCGGGAAGGTAGCCAGACTGTTGAGCCACGGGCAGAACAGCTTCCCCTCCGGGAGGCTCGTCCAGGTGACGATGGCCGTCTCCGCTGCGACCAGCAGGAGCAGTACCAGCAGGAAGATCGGGATATGCCGCTTTTTGAGGTATTTCTTGAGGTAGGCGCCTGCGATATAGGCCGCCACCGGGAACAGACCCATGCACCATTCCGGCAGCAGGTAGATGCCTTCGATATAGAGGATCGGCTGCAAGGTGCCGAAGGCGGTCGTCAGGCAGAGGAACAGGAGCCGCGCATTGCGGTTCGGGAGCCCCTGGAAGGCTGCGTTCAGGAACGGCGCCGCGAGCAGGATGCCGAAGTACATCCCGGCAAAGGAGCTGGTGTCGGTCGTCTGGAAGCGCAGGAAGGCTTGCAGGATCTCCGGGAGGGTCATTTCCTCCTGCAACAGCGTCAGCCGCATGGCGATCGCCACGAGACTGCATATCACATAGACGTAGATGAGCCGTATGAAGATCTTGAAATAGCCCATCGAGAATTTCTTACTGCTCAGGATATAGCCCGTACCTGCCGAGAGCACAGCGGCACCGGACAGGCAGAACCACCGCCATGCGATGGGGGCAGCGGTCGCCCACGACGTCACCGGGTCTTCAAAATACCCGATCGTATCAATATATTGCAGACAGAGCAGCATCATCACGCCCATACAGCACAGGATGTCAATGCCTAAATTACGTGCTTTATCTGCGGCCATAGGTATCATCTCCGATCAAAAGAGAGGCAGCGGAAAGGCTGCGCTTATACCTATTATACCACATTTTTTGCTTTACTGCAATGATTTTTTTAAATTTTATCAGATTTGGCGGCGAAAACAAAGACAGGGAGGGGCGTTTGCCTCTCCCTGCCAGTTATCAAAAGTCAGTCCGTTGCCGCCGGGGCGGCAAGGAAAGGCATCCTCACCCGCAAGGTAGGGGACGCCCTACGGCAAGGAGATTTCGCCCGCTGCGGCGGGCGACCAGGGCTGTCAGCCCTGGACCTGACCAGCTTTTTCCCTAAAGGACGCTTCGCAGGAAAAAAGCTGGACCAAAAACTTTTGTCTTTTTCCTTCTTATGCCCCGAATATAGAATAAAGCCAGTAGCTCCGGTCGCCGTTGAGCGACCAGATCACGAACCACATAACACCGCCCAGGATCGCAAAGACGGACAGTACCAGCGGCAGCAGCGTCCGGTGCGACTCCCGCTTGATGACCGAGAGCACCAGACCCGCGATACCGGCCACGAGACCGCCGACCGGGAAGGCGAAGAATTGCAGGAGCATGCCGGCTGCCCCCAGGATAATGGCCGGGATGTGAAATTTACGTTCCGTCATGGCTTAGCTCCTTTCCCAGAGGGTGTACTCTGTCTTGCTGTTAGCGTCGTAGTAGAAGACCTCCTGCATGGCGGGCTTTTCGTTCTTGTTGAACAGGAATGTCCGCTCCTCGGTCGGCATCGGGATGGTCAACGGTGCGATCGCCTTGAAGCGTGCCCACTGGAAGGTGATGCCGTAGCCGTTCTTGGTCTCCTTGTCGAAGTCCTTGTCATAGCCCATGTGGCGCCCCTGTCCGTCTCGGATGGTCGGGAAGCAGGTATCCGCCGCCGTGGCGGTATCCTCGCGGACGAGCCACAGGTCGCCGTCCTCTTCCTCCTCCACACGGATATGACCGGCAATGCTCTTGTCATAGTCCATATCACAGGCGGTGCTCGTCAGGAAGAACATCGTGAACCACCCGCCCAGCAGGCAGACTGCCGCTGCAACGCCCGCAATGACGAGCTTTTCGATGCGGATGCGCTTTTTAATGCGCTTGATCGTCGTAATATCATCATCGGGACGGACGGAGACGGCCGTGTTCATTTTTTGCAGCTTCTGCCGGCAGGCGTCACATTCCGCCAGGTGCTCGGCCACGAAGGCACGGCTTTCCTCGCTGCACATATTTTCAGCATAGAGCGGCAGCAGATCCGCTGCCATATCACAGGATCTCTTACTCATTTCGATTCCTCCAGTTCATCTAAGATCTTCAGTTTGGCACGGTGAAATGTCACCGCTGCCCAGTTTTCCGTTTTGCCGAACAGCTCGGCGATCTGCCGGAAGGAGAGCTCCCCGAACACCTGCAGCGTAAAGACCTCCTTGTAGGGCTCCTTCATGTCGTGCAGGATCTTGTGGATGGAGAGCACCGCCTGTTTGTCCTCGAGGACGGATTCAAGGGCGGGCGCCGCATCCGGGACGGTTTCGGGGATGTCCTCGCCGGTGAGATGCTTGTTTTTGCGGCAGTACGAGAAATAGGCGTTTTTGGCGATCTGACAGAGCCACACACGGACATCACAGTCGCCGTGAAAGCCGTCCACATGCTTCATAGCACGGAAGAAGGTCTCTTGTGTAAGTTCTTCTGCGATGTCATCATTCTTGGAAAGGGCTTTCAGATAGAGAAACACATCATGGAAATATTGACGATAAAGCGCTTCGATCATGTCGGGATGTCCTCCTTTCTGTCTATATGACGCACGGGTTCTGAAAACCTTACAAAAAAACTGAAAAATTTTTTTAGACTATTCTCTTTTACTTTGATAGACAACTAAAGTTTACCCCCTCCGCCGCCATTCGGCGGCACCTCCCCCTTAACCCGCTTTTTCTATTTTAGTAGTACTAAGTCAAAAACAGCCCCGAAGCAATGCAGTTCGCCCCGGGACTATGGATGATCTGTTGATGGAAAACGGCTCACAGCCACTGGATGAATGCCGTTTTGTCGTGGCGGTCGAAGCCTGACTGCTCATTCCCCCAGACTTACGCCGAGCAGCTTTTCGGCATTCCCGGCAAAGATCGCGCGCTGCTCCGCCTCGGAAAGTCCGATCCGGAGGAGCTTGTCTCTGGTGCGGTCAGGCGTATCCCACGGGCAGTCGCTGGCGAAGAGGATCCGCTCTGCGCCGTGCTTTTCGATGATACGCGCGAGCATGTCCTCCGGGATGTAGCGCCCTGCGAGGGAGGCGTCCATGTAGAGGTTGCCGAAATTCCCGGCGAGGATCTCCGCCACCTCGTCCCAACACAGGTAACCGCCGAGATGCGCCAGAATGATGGTCGTGTCCGGGCATTTTTCCAGCACCTTGGCTGCCATGCGGGGCGTGCAGTGGATGTCATCCGGGCAGACCGGATCCACGCCGGCATGGAAGAGCAGCGGCAGCCCGAGCTCACCGCATTTCCGGTAGATGGGGAGCATCCGCTCCTCATCGGCATAGAAATGCTGGTAATCCGGGTGGAGCTTCACGCCATAGAGCCCGAGGGACTTGATGCGCTCGAGCTCCGCAAGGGCATCCTCGCCGTCCGGATGGATGCTCCCGAACGGGAACACATGGTCGGAGATGCAGGAAGCCGCCCAGTTGTTGCAGACAAGATGCTGCGAGGGCTTGGTCGCAATGGAGAGCAGCACGAAGGCATCCACGCCCCACTGGCGCATTTTGGTTTCCGTCTCGGAAAGGGTGCCGTTGGTGGCGGCGGCTTCGGATGCAGTTTCTTCGAGCGCTCTGATCGTGCGCTCTGCGATCTTGTCGGCAAAGGCATGTACGTGAAAGTCGATGTATTTCATGGCGGTACCTCTATCATTATTTCGGCATTTTTTGTCGGCTTGCGCCGACTTAGGGGGCACTGCCCCCTAAACCCCTGCCAGAGGGCGCTGCTCTCTGGACTCCCGGCAGGAGGCTGAGCCTCCTGCACCTGCATCTTTTTTGCAATTTTTACCGGGATAATTGCAGCAACATGGTGCATACTATCTCCGTGAGCCATGCGGGCTCGCAGAAAAGAGGGAAACAGATGAACAATCACCTGTGGGATAAGATCTTCCTGACACTGCTGACCATTGGCGGCCTCAACTGGGGGCTGGTCGGACTGTTCCGGTTCGACCTTGTGGCATGGCTCTTCGGCGGTGCCGAGTCCATCCTGAGCAGAGCGGTCTATATTCTGGTGGCGGTGTCCGCCGTCTGGTGTGCAACGCTGCTCTTCCGCCTGGGTGA
>JAGADP010000330.1 GCA_017828885.1 Oscillospiraceae bacterium
ACGGCGGCAAGGGGACTCTGACCCCTTGACCCCTGCAAACTTTTTTTAGAGAAAAAAAGTTTGATCAAAAAAACCAGATATGCCCCCACAAAAACCGACGCTCCCTTCCCACCGGAAAGGAGCGTCAACCATATCATGTTATTGCTCATTTAACGTACTGCGACAGCCCAGAAATATTCGCATTCTTGATCCCGTTAGCGATGAGCCCGGAGATGAACTCCGCACCGCCCTGGTCATTGAAGTGCGTCATATCCGTACCGCCTGCCACACCGGCAACGTGGTAGGAAAGCGCCTTGTCACGACCCACGGAATTGTAATGATCCACCATCATGCCGTTGCAGTCGAAGAACGGGCAGTTGTACTTGGCTGCCAGCTTCTTGCAGGCGTCGGTGTAGTTGGTGTAGGATGCATTGAATCTGCCGTTGGAATAGGACTTCGCACTCAGCGTGCAGGACATCAGCACAGGGGTCGCGCCCTTCGCCTGTGTATCCTTGATGAACGAGGTCATGTACCACTCATAGGAACCGGAGGTCGGATTGTCTACATTGCCGCAGGTCGGCGCATATCTGTCCGCCTTGGAGGTATCAGCATCGTTGATGGCAAACTGGATCAGCACGAAGTCGCCCTTCTTCAGATTGTCCGTGATGGCAGTAAATCTGCCGTCGTCATAGAACTTCTTGGAGCTTCTGCCCGCCATGCCGTGGTTGTAGACTGTCACATCATCGGTGAAATAGTTCCCGAAATAATAGCCCCAGCCCTGGATCGGCTGATTGTTCTTCTGTCTGTCACTGTAGGTCTGACAGGTGGAATCGCCCGCCAGGTAGACTGCCGGCTTGTCGGTGGTTACGATCTCCGGCTGCTGGCTCGGATCATAGGGCTCACCGATCGGCTCATCCGTCAGCGTCAGGTCGATGTAGTCAAGGTTCGGACCGCCCTTTTCCGCAACGGTCGAAAGCAGATTGATGGTGTTGTCGCCCTTGTTCAGCGGTAGCACGAGCGTGATCGTTCTCCACTCCGTCCAGGTGTTGGCGCCTGTGCCCGGGAAGCTCTGCATCCAGTAGCGGGAGGTGTCGCCGTTGACGGTGACCTTCATCGGCCGGTCATCCGCCGTACCGTTGGCATAGCGCACCTGCATCGCATAATTGCCTGCCTTGGGGGCCTTTACCATGAAGGTGATGTTGCTGGAATCGTTGTTGTCGAGGTTGACATAGCCGTCCTCGCGCGTGTAGCCGGCGTTCATCGTCTCGGTCACGCCCTGATCCCATACCTGATCGACAGCAAAGTACCGCCCTGCATCGCCGGAGATCTGCGGCTCTGCGAACGTTACGTCCAGACCGAGCAGATGCTTTTGCAGCAAAATGATGTCGAGCACATCCACAGCCCCGTCACCCGTCACATCCGCAGCAACGAGCGCATCATCGGAGAGCTTGGTATTGCCGAGGACATGGCGCTTTAAGATCGCCAGGTCGAAAATATCCACGATGCCGTCCATGTTCACATCGCCCATGACGATCGCCGCATCCGGTGCCTGTGTGGGCTGCGGGTTTGTCGGCTGCTGCTCGGTGGGCTGCTCATCAGTCGGCTGCGGATCGGTCTGCTCCGGTGCAGCGACCTTCAATGCCTGCCAGTTCTGGCACTTGTTGTAGGTGTTCACCCACTGCTGCACATTGGCACCGTTCGCCGTGCTGGCGCCGTCCACCTCCACGAAGCACGCATCCCGGGAGGAGCGGGTAGAGATGTAGTACGTGCCGTCGCCGAGCTTCGTGAACTGGAACAGCATCATGCTGTCACTGCCGGAATAGGGCACCAGCTCGATGTTGCCGCCCTGCTCGCCGGTCATCGCCTTCATGACATAGTTCGGATCCGCCGCAGAGCGTACATAGTAGTAGGTCGTCCCGTTGGCGAAGGGCGTGAGCTGCCATTTCTGGCAGGCGAGGTCATTCGACGCCCACTGCTGTACATTGGCGCCCTCTTCGATCTTGCCGTCCTTCACGTCCATGACAAGCCCGCTGCCCACGTTCTTGAAGGTGTAGTAAGCGGAGGTGTCCATCTCGGTGTCGCCGATCTTCATGGCATTGGCAATGAGCTCCGCATTCTTCTGCGCACCCTTCTTGCTCTGGTGCAGGTCGTCGCCATCGGCGTAATACTCCGTCATGGCGTCATAGCCGCCGATGCTGAAACCGAAATCCTGCCAGATGTTGAAATCGTCAATGACCGTGCAGCCCTGCTCCTTGCCGATGGTATCGAGGTCGCCGCCGAACCAGCGAGAACCGAGCTTCGGAGTGCGGCTGAAATCGCCGTGCCGTCCCTGCTGCTTGACAAGGATGACATTCATGCCCTTGTTCTTGCAGACCTTGACCATCTCGGTCACGGTGGCGATGTACTCTTCCTCGGTGGTGTAGTTCTTGTTGGTGTCGTTGATGCCGATGGAGATGATGTAATAGTCGCCCGGCTTGCCGTAGGTCTTGATCGGGTCGAACTGCCCGGAGGTATAGAAGCCCTTGGCGAACTGTCCGGAGGACGCCTGATTGCGCACCTCAAAGACATTGGTGTTGACATAATCCCGGAGATACTGCCCCCAGCCGTGCTGTGCGGTATCGGCGGTGTTATAGTAGTTGGCAACGGTCGAGTCACCGCAGATCCAGATGGTCGGCTTCATCTCGCCGGTGGTGTTGAGCTGTGTGATCTCGATGGCGGAGATGCAGAACTTTGTGCCGTCCTTGCCCGCCACAGCAGCAATATTGAGCTGTCCGTCCATGACCGGCACCTGGATGCTCTCCACAGCGTTGTTGCCGGTGAGGTTGATCATCTGGAGCATCCCTTCGACCAGAATGCTCTCACGGAAGCAGTCGCCGGTCGTGACAGTCACCTGATAGAG
>JAGADP010000331.1 GCA_017828885.1 Oscillospiraceae bacterium
CCGCGATGATCTGCGCCACACGCGGGATCTCGTCGCCCTTGAGCCCTCTCGGATAGCCCTTGCCATCCGGTCGCTCATGGTGTGATTCCGCGCCGACTGCCAGCTCCGGCATGATGCTGATCTCCTTGAGCGTCTCATAGCCCCGCACCGGATGGGACTTGATGAGCGCGAATTCCTCGTCCGTCAGCTTGCCCTGCTTGTTGAGCACGCCCTGCGGCACGCTGACCTTGCCGATGTCATGGAGCAGCGCGATGTTGTGCCATTTCTCGAGCGTCTCCTCATCATAGCCCAGCTCCCGCGCCAGCATGACGGTGTAATCTGCCACGCGGGTGGAATGACCGTTGGTATACTCATCCTTCATATCAATGACCTTGGCGAATGCCTCCACGATCATGCGGATGAGCATTTTGTCCTCCTCCTGCTTTTTGCGGTATTTCTCGATGCGCTTCCGGATAATGAGCATCACGATCAGCCCTGCCAGCAGGATCGCCAGCACCACGCACAGGATCCGGAACCACAGCATCTCATAGAGCGCCTTCTGCTTCACGATCCGGACAGAGAACTCCTGATCGCTCTCACCTTCCGTATCGGTCAGATGCATCACAAAGCGATAGCTGCCGCCCGCAAGGTTCGTATAGCTCACCTCGTTAAAGTCGCTCCGGCTCACGGACACAGGCGTCTTGTCAAAGCCCTCAAGCAGATACGTGATCTCCGGCTCCGTCAGAGAATACTGGTAGACATAGCCATGCACCGTCAGCTTCTTGGTCTCCGCCGGCACCTTGAACGTGCCGTCGTCATCCGGATAATAGCGCTCCCCGTCCGCTTCCACATAGGGCACATCCATACGGATGCTGCTCACATCCTCAAACGGCTCATTGATATTGACCCTTGCCACACCGGAGGTACCGGAGATGTACAGATCCCCCGCCTCCGTCAGCTCACTGTAGGAGTTGGCAGTGGCAATGCGTGTCAGGCCGTTCTCCCGCCCGTAGAACAGCGGAATGATCTCCTCATTGCGCAGCAGTTCTTCGGTCTGCGCGATGTAGATGCCGCTGCTGCTGAGGATCCACATTTCATCCCGGCTGTTCTGGTAGAGGTCGAAGTTGTTGGGATACGGAAATTCCTTGATCGTATGGATCACATAATCAGGCCCCAAATAGGCGATGGAATTGCTTGTCACGATCCAGTACAGATCCCGCGTTGCATCCTTCTTGACGCGCATGATGACCTCCGAGGAGAGCCCCTCGTCTGTGCCGAGGTGCGTCACGCCGTCATTGCCGATGACAAACAGACCGCCGCCGTCCGTACCGGCCAGAATATCGCCGCTTTCCGTCTCCGCGACCGTCAGCACCTCGCTGTTCTCGATGCCGTCCGCCTCGGTGTAGACCTTGGTGACCTTGTCGTTCTCAATGACCGCCACGCCGCCCGTGCATGCCACAAGGAATGAGCCGTCCGCCCGCTCAAAGATCGTCCGCACGCGGTCAGACGGCAGCCCGTCTGCCGACGTAAAGCGCAGCACCTTGCCGTAATCGTAGCGCACGAGACCCGCCTCTCCGAACGTGGAGATCCAGATGCGTTCCTTGCTGTCCCGGATGATGGAGCGGATCTTGCTGTCCTGTAGGATCGTCAGCAGGTCTTTGTCGTCGTACTGCTCCCCGGAGGGGGAAACAGCGCTCGTGACCGTGATATTGCTCATGGGCTTCCCGTTGCGGATGGCGATCAGTCCGTGGTTCTTCGTGCCGATCAGCAGCGTGGACTGCGCCACGCAGGTGGAATAGACGACCTCATCCTCCAGGTGGTACTTCTCAAAAATATCCGTGAAGTGGTTAGAGACGATCTTCATGACGCCCTGCTGTGAGGAGGTGAACCAGAGATTGCCCTGATAGTCCACACACATGCATTCGACCGAGGTCGTCATCGGCACGTTGCTGATGGGTGTGAATTCGTCCCGCTTATAAAATCCGATGCCCTTGTCCGTGCAGATCCACGGCGCGCCGTCCACGCAGTTGATCGCATTGATGCATTCGAGCTTCCCGGTGTCGATCGCCTGCTCGACCGTAAAGCCGTCCTGTAGCTTGCCGTAGTACAGCTCCGAGCCGATCGTGCCGATGTAGAGGTAGCCTGCCCTTTCCGGGTCAGGGCAGATCGCCCGCGCATCGGTGAAGCCGAGCTGCTCTGCATCATAGGCGCTCGTGACCTGACAATCCTGCACCGTGAAGACAGTGCCCTCCATCGTCACGCCGTAGACCGCGCCGTCACAGCCCAGCCGCAGCGAGCGGATATACGCACCGCCGACCTGTGGATCCTCGATCGGATGCAGTGCCATCGCGCTGTCCACACAGGAGATGCCCTCCGTGGTCGCGATATAGATATTTCCTGCCGGATCCTCCGCGATGGAGCGCACCGAAGCAGAGCCAAGCCCGTCGCTGACCTTGAAATAGCGGAACTCGCCCTTTTCGAGCACCGCCGCACCGCTGTCATTGGTGCCGATCCAGAGTCTGTCCTTGCTGTCTACAAAGAGGCTCACGACGCTGGCGATGCCGGTGGTGGAATCAAGACGCTCAAAGTTGTTGCCGTCATAGCGGAGCAGACCACTGTAGCTGCCGATCCAGATACAGCCGTCCGAGGTCATGGCAATGGCATTGGCATCCGAGGTCGGCAGACCGTTGGTGATGTCATAGAGCACCGCCGAATAGCCCTCGCCGTTGCGCGCTTCGCCGGTCGGATCGACCGTGATCGTCTGTGAATCAAATGAATCCACAGCAGCAGCCGCAAGCGGCTGCACCGGCAGCATCGTCAGGCAGAGCAGGCAGGCAGTCATGCACTGCGCTGCCTTTCTGCGAGATCTGTTCAGAATGTCCATGCAAACCCCTCCTCATCAGGTCATTGTTACTTTTATTATAGCATAGATCCACTCCGGTGTAAAGTCGTTCAAAAAAATGTTACAATTGCACAAAAAAGTCCCTGCCGCCAGGGAGAGCGCAGCTTGTCAATAAAATGTGTTTTGAGGCAGGTTCCCCGCAGAGCGCCCACCCCCAACCCCTCCCAGAGGGAGGGGGCTATTGTTTTCAGGGGGCTGACGCCCCCTGAAGCCCCCGTTTTTGATTATCCTCCCCCTTTTGAAGGCAGATAATCGCATGTTTCAGCTTTTTTTGACAGTCAAAGACCTCCCTGCCGCCATCACGACAGGGAGGTTGACAATTTCGTTCAGAAAAGCGCATCACTTCACATACTCCACCAGCTCTGCGAACTCCTTCCGGTAGCTGTCCTGGATGTCCGTCTTGCCGAGCAGCTCCTTGATCTGGTCGTAGGAAGCCCCGTAGCGCTCCCGCTGTCCAACGATCATGCCGAACTCCGTCACTGCCGCCGCAAAGGCAAGATTCCTGCCGATCTGTCCGGTGTAGCAGTCCTTCACCGCGATCGGATACTCCCTGAGCTGGCTCTCGTCGCCGTCCGGTGCCTTGTAGCGCATGGAAACGGTCAGCAGAGGATCGGCAGCATTCGCATCCGCAAGATCCGCCTTCGCCTTGTCCGTCAGCACCAGCTCATCCAGCGCCGTGACATTGTGCCCGGAGCCGATCTCGCCGGCAACGACCGCATCATTGGCAAAGTCCTCATTCGCCAGCAGCCGGTTCTCGTAGCCGATCAGCCGGTAGCTCTCCACCATCGCCGGATCAAAGCCCACCTGGAGCTTGACATCCTTCGCCACGGTATAGAGCGTACCGCCCATCTCCGAAACGAGCACCTTCCGTGCTTCGAGCTCGGAGTCGATGTACGCATAGGTGCCGTTGCCGTTGTCGGCAAGCGTCTCCATGTTGACATCCTTGATATTCCCCGCACCAACGCCCAGCACCGAGAGGAACACGCCGCTCTTGCGCTTCTCCTCCACGAGCTTTTTCAGCTCCTCCGGCGTGGACATACCGACATTCAGGTCGCCGTCCGTTGCCAGCATCACGCGGTTGTTGCCGCCCTCGATGAAGTTCTTCTCCGCGATCTCGTAGGCCTTGCGGATACCCGCCTCACCGGCAGTCGAACCGCCTGCTTCAAGGCTGTTGATGGCCTCGGTGATGGCGTTCTGATCCGCACCGGAGCAGCCCTCGAGCACGACCGTCTCATAGCCTGCATAGGTCACGATGGAGATGCGGTCGTTCTCATTCAGCTCAGG
>JAGADP010000332.1 GCA_017828885.1 Oscillospiraceae bacterium
CTGATGCGGGCAGCCTGCCTGTGGTACAAAAATGGCGATATTACAGTGTTTCATAGTTGTCTCTCCCACGCAGAGCCTGCGCTGGCAGGTTGCTCCGCAGATCGTAACTGCACTGCTCCGGCTGCCGCTTGCTCCCAATGGCTCCGCCAAAGGTCGCAATGCTGTGCATTCTATGCCGCCGCAGCTAAAGCTGCTCCAATGCAGTCCCTGATGTTTACTCACCGGCAGAACGTTTCCACCGGCACCATTTCCATTACCTACAGTCCTTATGATTCTTTTCTCTATATAAGCTTTATGTTTCTAAGCCCATCAATTCCAATGCTTCCTTCGCCGCAAGCTGTTCGGCTTCCTTCTTGGACTTGCCGACGCCTGTGCCGATGACATTGGTATTGAGCTGTACCTCCACGGTGAAGGTCTTGTTGTGGTCGGGGCCGGAATCGGATACGAGGACATATTCCACCGTCTCCTCCGGATTGCGCTGGATGACCTCCTGCAAGGCCGTCTTGTAATCCCCGAACAGCACCGCACGGTTCTCCGGCAGCTTTTCCGGGATGAACCGCATGATATGCTTCCGCGCCGCTTCCAGACCGCCGTCCAGATAGATGGCCGCGATCACCGCCTCGAACGCATCTGCTAAGATGGACGGGCGCTCCCGGCCGCCGGTGTGCTCCTCGCCCTTGCCGAGCAGCAGGAAATCCCCGAGCCGGATCCGCAGTGCAAACTTGTGCAGCGACTTCTCACACACGAGCGCCGCACGGATCTTGGTCAGCTCGCCCTCCGGCAGATCCGGGTAGTGCAGGAACAGATACTGCGACACCACGACCGACAGCACCGAGTCGCCCAGGAACTCCAGACGCTCATTGCTGCGGCGGGTCTTTTTCTTCTCATTCGCATAGGAGGAATGCGACAGCGCCTCATGCAGATACTCCGGATTCTGGAACCGGTATTGCAGGAGCTCCTCCAGCTCAGTCAGTGATACTTCCATACTTACGCCTCTTTCATAGCTTCGATCGTGCGGGCGATCTCGTTGACCATGTCGCCCTCCACACAGCGCTTTGCCTGCCGGATGGCGTTGAAGAACGCCTTGGCATCCGAGCTGCCGTGCGCCTTGATGACGGGGTATGCCGCACCGAGGATGATGCCGCCGCCCTCCTCCTTGTAGTCCATCTGCTTGCGGAAGGCCTTGATCTTCCCGAGGATGAACAGCGCCGCGAGCTTGCCGCCGCCGCTGAACCAGTCCTTGAGCTTGTCCCGGAAGAAGCCGCCCATGCCCTCATAGAGCTTCAGGATCATGTTTCCCGCAAAGCCGTCCGCCACGACCACGTCAAAGTTGCCCTGCGGGAGCTCACGCGCCTCCGCATTGCCGACAAAGTTGAGCGAGGACGCCTGCAACAGCTTGTAGGTCTCGAGCTCGAGCTCACGGCCCTTCGTCTCCTCCGCACCGACATTCAGCAGACCCACACGCGGCCGCTCGATGCCCTTGACGCACTTCATATAGGCCGAACCCATGACGGCGAACTGCACCATCATTTCAGGGCGGCACTCGATATTGGCGCCCGCATCGAGCAGAATGAACTTGTCCTTTGCCGTGGGGAGCATGGCCGTCATGGCAGGGCGCTTGATGCCCTTGATCCGGCGTGTGATGAGCGTGGCGCCCGTCACCAGACCCCCGGAGCTGCCGGCGCTGATGAAGGCATCGCCCTGCCCGTCCCGGAGTGCCTGCAAGCCCACTGCAAGGGAGGTATCCTTCCCCTCCTTGACGATGGTCGCGGGCTGCGCATGGATGTCAAAGACCTCCGGCGCATGGAGCAGCTTCATGTCGGCGATGTTCACGCCCAGCTCCTCCGCACAGGCACGGATCTTCGCCTCGTCGCCGCAGAGCGTCATTTCCACGCCCAGCTCGTCGATCGCCTGCCGTGCCGCCTTTATGATCTCGGCAGGCGCATTGTCCCCGCCGAATGCATCTATGATGATGTTCATGTGTTCACCTCTTTGTGAAAAATGATCAGTAGGATCTCAGCTCCGTACAATCCAGAAACACATCCCGCCCGAGCTCCGTTTTTGCCGGTACACGGACGCTTTTCAGCCGTCCGCACCGCCAGAATGCCCGGTCGCCGATGCGCTGCACGCTCTCCGGGATGGTGATTGCCGTCAGGTTCTCGCATTCCATGAAGGCGCCGTCCTTGATGTGCGTCACGCCTTCTTCGAGGATGACCTCCGTAAGGCTCCTGCACCCCCGGAAGGCATCGCCGCCGATCTGCGCCACCGTCCCCGGGATGCGGATGCGTTTGAGACTCGTGCAGTCCCGGAATGCCGCATTGTCAATGAGCTTCATGCCCGCGGGGATGGTCACATGCGTCAGCTTCGTGCAGCCCTCGAACATCCCGATCGGGAGGCTTGCCAGCCCCTCCGGCAGATCCGCCGAGGTCAGGCGCTCACAGCCCGCAAAGGCATACTCGCCGATCTCCGTTCCTGCGCCCAGGATCGTGGCTTTTGTCAGCAGCTCGCAGCCGCTGAATGCCCGGTAGCCGATGCGTTCCACACTCGCCGGGATGGTGA
>JAGADP010000333.1 GCA_017828885.1 Oscillospiraceae bacterium
GCAGCCTTTGCGAAGCATTGGCTGCAAGCGGACATCAAAGCACCGCACTTGCAATCCGCGAAGCAACCTGCCAGCGGGGGCTCCCCGCTACATCTGGGCGTTGAAGAGGGCGCCGAGCTTGTAGACAACGTCCTCGGAATCCGCGTCAATGGTCGCTGCCTCGTTGATCTCCGAGAGCTTGCCGAGGTCGCTCAGGTCTGCGTTGTAGCCGATGGTGTAGACCGGAATGTCCAGACCAGAAACGATGCCGGTGATGGCGTTCAGACTGCATCCGACGTTCGTCTCGCCGTCGCTGAGGACGAAGAGCATCAGCTTGGCATCCGGGATCTCCTTCTTGGCCTCAAGAAGCATCTTCATGCCCTGGAGAACTGCATCATACGTGCATGTCGCACCGTTGGCATCCAGATCCTGTACCGCACCGGTGAAGTAGGAGCGCTGGTCAAGGTCGAACTGTGCGATCGGGAGGTTGACGTATACATCATTGCTGTAGGAGACAAGCCCGATGTAGTTGTTGCTGTTGATGTACTGCGAAGCGCTGATGAGCGAGGTCTTCAGGCGGTTCAGCGGGTCGCCGTCCATGCTGCCGGAAACATCCGCAACAAAGACCGCAACGACCGGTTTGCCGGAGTCCTTCTCCTGTTTCCAGAGCTGCTGGGCATTGAGGAGCGTCACAGCGTCAAATTCCGGCTCGGAAGCCTTGTAGGTATCCATGCCGTTGAAGCCGCAGCGGGTCGCTGCCTTCTGCTGCTCTTCACTTGCATAGTATTCCGCAAACTTTTCGAGCACTTCCTGCTTGTCATTCGGGAGCTGCCCCACCGCATACAGCGGGTTGTCATGGCGCACGCCGAACGGGATGAACTGGTAGGATCTCTGGAGTGCAGAATCGTTGATATAGGTCTGGTACTCCATGATGCAGGCGTTCAGGGAGCCGCTGCTCATGGCGCTGCGCATCTGCATCGTCGTGTAGCAGACGAATGGTACATTGGCCTGGAACTTCTGGAACGACGTCACGGCGCTGTCACTCAGCGGATTGGCGTTGTCAAAGCTGTACAGCGAGGACACGAGGAAATTCAGGCCGGTGGAGCTGGTGTAGGGGTAGGTGTAGCCCATCGCCACCTTGCCGTCCATCGTGGCCTTGGTGATCGTGCTGATGGAGATCTCGCCATAGTCTGCCGTCAGTGTCTGCACCATATTGTCTGCCAGCAGAATACCGGCGACATTGCCGACCATCCGGTCAGAAACGGTGTAGAGCTCCGCGCCCTTGGACTGTGCCATCGTGCCCCACATCGAATTCGACGGTGTGAAGGCATCCGGGAGATACTTGCCGGAGATGATGTAGTCCGAGCCCGTACCGGAGGAGATGTTCCGGATGGAGACGGACATCGTTCTGCCGTCAGAAGTGCGGTTGTGGGATTTGTTGAACGAACGTGCGGCATCGTTCAGCCAGCCGTCCGTGCCGGAGCCTGCCTTTTCGGGGGAGGCGAAGATCTCGACCACGATGTCGCCGTCACCCTCTACGGACAGCGGATACTGGTTGATGTCCGGCAGGGTGCTTGCGAGGTTGGTGTCTGCAAAATCAACTGCGGCCTTGCGGGGCGTGATGCTCGTGACCTTGACATCCCGCAGGAGCCGATCCATCTTCTGGATGGCCTCCTCCTCGGTGACCTCGTAGGACTTCTTGCCGATGTTCTTGGTGATGACCAGTCCGCCGACGATCAGCGCGGACACGACCACGCCAATGCCGACGATCAGACCGATCGACTTGGTTTTCTCACTTGCCATTGTATGCTCCTCTCTTTCTCTCAATAGCTATCATCCAGACGGCTCTGCAGCATGGCAGCGCCGTATTCGCCCATTGTGGCGTTCTCGTTGCGCAGCTCCTTGAGCGCGTCGGTAATGCTGTCAAGGTGCAGGTTTTCGGCCTCCTGGGTATTGCCGATCTGGGAGATCTCGATGATGAGACTGTCATACTGCCCCAGAAGCTGACGGTTCTGGCCGAGCACATGATGCAGGTACTCGTTGTGCATCGGGAATCTTGCGGTATCGTTGGGGTCAATGATCATCATGCGGTTCAGGAATTTCTTGATATTCCCGAGCAGCACATCACGCACCTCGTCGCTCACGGATACGAACGGATTGGAAGAATTCTTCGCCTCGTCGCCGAGCAGAGCGCGGAGATTATCCTCACGTTGCTGGAACACATCGAGCTGATAAACGGCCTCGCGCAGCTCGGAATTGAACGGATTGTTCTTGCTGTGGTAGCCGTAGAGCGCCTCGCGGTAATCCTCAACCGTTCTGAGTTTATCCATTTTCAGCGCTTTCTTCTTCTCCTTCTTGTTGATGATCATATAATTGGTGCCAAAGAACGCGCCGCCGCTCATTACGAGCAAGGCCAGCAACGAAAGAAGATCAGCACCATTGTTGAGTACCACCCTGAGCAGGATCACCTCAAGCACGACAAACAGGATGTTGAATCCCAAGAGCTTGAGCAGTTTTTTCATATCCACCCGGACATCCTCCTATCTGACTGAGATACAGCGGAGCCCTGTGCTCCGCTTTTCATCATTATAGCACAGGTAAGAAAAAAAGTCAATAGATTTTACAGCGTGAACGGAGGATTCTCCCGTCTGCATTTGACATTTGAGCATATTCCTGTTATAATAGGAGTATGACATACTGAAACTGGAGTGATACCATGCTTCTCAAAGCAGATGATATTCATAAGGTCTACAACGGCGAGCCGCTCCTGACGGGCGTTTCGCTGCAAATTGAGGAGAATCTTTTGCCGATTGATCCCGAAGTATCGCGAATGTGTGCGAAATTTGGCCTGAATCCGCTAGAATTTGCTTTGAATGGTGGAGAAGAATATAAACTTCTGTTTGCAAATTCGTGTTCAAAAAGTATATTTGAAAGGAACACTAGAGTTGGCAGGGTGTGTAGAATTGGAATGGCTTTGGCCGAATCCGGGCCTTCCCATGTATGCATGCTGTGCCGAAATGGAGTTATTTTGCCCGTTGAACCGCGGGCGTGGTCGCATATATGATGAGTAACAGCAAGATGAACCTCGGTCAGTTGCTGCTTCGTCAGGGAGTCCTGGACGAAGACCAGCTGGCCCATGCCATGGCCGAACACAAGCGTACCGGCCTCATGTTGAGTAAAATCCTAGTGCGCCTGGGCATGGTGGGCGAAGAGACGCTTACGAACATTCTAGGTTCGCAGATGCAGTCTTCGACCAAGATGCGTATCGGTGAAATGCTCTTGGCTCAGGGCTACATCAACCAGGAACAACTGGACAAGGCCCTTGAGACCCAGAAAACATCGGGCAAGCGCCTCGGACGTACCTTGGTGGACCTGGGCTACATGCCCGAAGAACGTCTCATCGAAATCCTTTCGAGACAGTTCGAAGTCCCTTACGTCAAGCTCGACAACTTCAATATCGACCCGAACGCCTATAACTACTTGCCCGAAGACATGTGCAAGCAGTACAAGGTTGTGCCCCTGTTTGTGCAAAAGGGCGAAGATGACCGCAACCAGGTGCGTTCGATTTTGACGATCGCCATGACCGACCCGAC
>JAGADP010000334.1 GCA_017828885.1 Oscillospiraceae bacterium
ATCTGACCGCGTCCATCAAGACCGTGCGGGACACGCAGGTGGGCGACACGATCACCCATGCGAAGGACGGCGCGACCGAAGCCCTGCCCGGCTACCGCAAGGCAAATCCCATGGTCTTCTCCGGCATCTACCCCGCGGACGGCGCCAAGTACGGCGACCTCCGCGATGCCCTCGAAAAGCTCCAGCTCAACGATGCAGCGCTGTCCTTCGAGCCGGAGACCTCCGTGGCGCTCGGCTTCGGCTTTCGCTGCGGCTTCCTCGGCCTGCTCCACATGGAGATCATCCAGGAGCGTCTCGAGCGCGAGTACAACCTCGACCTCATCACGACCGCACCTTCCGTTATTTATAAGGTAACGCTGACGGACGGTACGGTGCAGTATATCGACAACCCGACGAATTACCCCGATCCTGCGACCATTTCCGTGGCGGAGGAGCCGATGGTCAAGGCGGACATCCTCGTGCCGCAGGACTATGTGGGCAATGTCATGGAGCTCTGTCAGGACAGACGCGGCACGTTCAAGGACATGCAGTACCTTGACGAGACGAGAGTCACGCTGAAATACGAGCTCCCGCTGAACGAGATCGTCTATGACTTCTTCGATGCGCTGAAATCCCGCACCAAGGGCTATGCATCGTTTGATTACGAGCTGATGGGCTATGCGCCGTCCAAGCTCGTGAAGCTCGATATTCTCCTGAACGGCGAGATCGTGGATGCGCTGAGCTTCATCATCCATACGGACAAGGCCTACGCCAGAGCCCGCAAGATCGCCGAAAAGCTGAAGGACAACATCCCGCGCCAGCTCTTTGAGGTGCCGATCCAGGCGGCCATCGGCGGAAAGATCATCGCCCGTGAGACTGTCAAGGCGATGCGCAAGGACGTACTGGCCAAGTGCTATGGCGGTGACATCACCCGTAAGAAGAAGCTGCTCGAAAAGCAGAAGGAAGGTAAGAAGCGTATGCGCCAGCTCGGTACGGTAGAAGTGCCGCAGGAGGCGTTCATGAGCGTGCTCAAGCTCGATGAATAATGGAGGATCCTATGGCTGATCTGGATTTTTTGGCGGCACTGCATCAGGAACAGCTGCATGAAAAGCGGAGAAAGGGCGGCGATGGTCTCGGTACGGTTCTGGACTGTCCGGCATTCGGCACGCATCCTTCGCTGCTGTTCATAGGCTTTGAGACGGAAGAGGAGATCGGCGAACGTGTCTCCTACGAATTTGCAGAACGCCTGCAAGCGAATCTGCCTGAGCTTGTGAAGACCGCCATGCGGTATGCTGCACAGGAGGATCTGATCTGCAATTACACCAGCCGGCGGCGTCTCCCGGACGGCACCCGCGCACAGATGCCGGGAATGACGTATCTGCGTGTGTTGGCAGATGAATTGCCCGCCAGCTCGATGGAGCCGGAGTTCACCTTCCAGGCGGTTCTGATATTCAAGGATAAACCGGGCTTTTATCTTGAATTCGATGCAGGCGATGACCCTGATTCGGACCCGGAGAACTTCGAGTACCTGGAGCTGTACCAGTATATCGGCTTTAATGAGGATCTGGAGCTGACAGGTGATACATTTACGGATACCATCTGGCGGTGAGTTAGTGCCCCCTTTATTAGTGCCACCCCACATAATAGAAAGGTGAATACGAATGAAACACGAATGTCCTCATTGTCACGAAAAGACGTTTACCCCCCTGCAAAAAGCCCTCTGCGGCTCGATGCGGGGACGCGGGAAGCCCTGCCCGAACTGCGGGCGGCGCTGTGTCAACGGCATGTCGAGCATCTATTTTTCCTCGGCAACGACCGGCATCGCGCTGGCAGTCTCGATCTTTGCGTATCTGGCGATGGAGAGCAAGCTCACGTCGAGCATCATCATCGCTGCGAGCATTGCCGGGAGTTTGCTGATCAACTTCCTGTTCGACATGTTCTTCGGCAAGCTGGCCGAGCCCATCCGTACGATGCAATGACCGGCGTCTATTTCCATATCCCGTTCTGTGCAAAAAAATGCCCCTACTGCGACTTTTATTCCGTCTCCTACAGCAAGGAGACGGTCAGCCGCTATGTAGGGGCTATCCTGCGTAATATCGCCTTTTACGAGATCACAGACACGGTGGACACGCTCTATTTTGGCGGGGGAACGCCCTCGCTTCTGACACCTGCGCAGATCGGGGAGATTTTGGATGCCTGTGCAAAGGCGTACAAGCTGGCAGAAAATGCAGAGATCACGCTGGAGTTCAACCCGACCGGCAAGCGTGACGACTACCTGAAAGCTGTCCGGGCGGCGGGTGTGAACCGGCTGTCCATCGGGACGCAGAGCTTTTCTGACACTCAGCTCCGGCTCCTCGGCAGGACGCACACCGCCGAGGACAACCGCCATGCGGTCTATGCGGCGCAGGCGGCGGGCTTCACGAATCTCTCCTGCGACCTGATGCTGGCCACGCCAGACCAGTCGGAGGAGGTGCTTTCGGAGACGCTCGATGCCCTGACGGCGCTGCCGATCACGCAGGTATCGGCCTATATGCTGCAAATCGAGGACGGCACGCCGCTCTCCCGGGACGGGGCGCTTCTTTCCCGCTGCCCGGATGAGGATGCGACTGTGGATCGCTATCTGCAAGCCGTCCGCAGGCTCGAAGCGGCGGGCTTCCTACAGTACGAGGTCTCGAGCTTTGCCAAGCCGGGACACGAGAGCCGCCACAACCTGAAATACTGGCACGGCGCGCCCTATCTCGGCATCGGTGCGGGGGCGCATTCTTGCGGGGAGCCCCCGCTGGCAGGAGCCTCCCAATGCCGCTTTGCGGCAAAGGTCGGCTGGGAGCGTTTTTGTGTACCCAAAGATATAGAAGCCTTCATCACGGCGGAGCATCAGCCGGTGGAGATCCTG
>JAGADP010000335.1 GCA_017828885.1 Oscillospiraceae bacterium
AGGGCGCAGGTGCGGTCTCTGTGGCTGCCGTGATGTTCAATAAGATCCCCGACGTAAAAGGCAAAAATGTCGTTTGTCTTGTATCCGGCGGTAATATCGACGTGACCATCCTGTCCCGTGTCATCAAGCGCGGCCAGCTCAAGATGGGCTGCTCCGATATGCTTGTCATCCAGCTCGAGGACAAGCCCGGCCAGCTCAAGGGCGTTTCCGCGATCCTTGCTGATCTCGGCGGCAATGTCGTTTCCATCCACCATGAGCGTGCAAGCGAGGACAGCGACATCACCGATACGATCCTTCGCATCGGTCTGGAAACACGTAATCATGAGCATATCCGCCAGATCCGTCAGGCTCTGACAGAGGCCGGCTTCAAGATCATCAATCAATAAAATTTATTCAGAAGGGAAGTAATACCTATGTCCGAGAAAATCTACACAGAAAATGCTCCGGCAGCCATCGGCCCGTATTCGCAGGCTGTCAAGGTCGGCAATGTAGTCTACACCTCCGGCCAGATCGCCATTGTTCCGGCGACCGGCAACATCGAGGCAACCGACATCCAGGGTCAGACCACCCAGGTCATGGAGAACCTGAAGAATGTTCTGGCTGCAGCAGGCACCAGCTTTGACGCCGTTGTCAAGACTACCTGCTTCCTCGCCAACATCTCTGATTTCGCTGCATTCAACGAGATCTACGGTAAGTACATTACCGGCAAGCCCGCAAGAAGCTGTGTTGCTGTCAAAGATCTGCCGAAAGCTGCTCTTGTAGAAGTAGAAGTGATCGCAGTCGTTGACTAACCGCATTGCTCTCTTAGAAACGGCTGCCGAAGCAGCCGTTTCTTTTGATACATAATTCTTTAAGAAAGAAGGGATCACCATGCGAAAGAGATCAAGGATCATTGCAAGTGTATTTTGTCTGACAGCGCTTTTCCCGTTTCTGCTCATGAACGGATGTCTGGAGGATGATGTGACATCCGATCCGTCATCTGCACCCGTTGATTCGGCTGTTTCCACTGAGGATACATCCAGTACAGAGACTGAACCTGTTCCGGAGACTGATCCGGCATCTGAGACCGAAGCCCCTGCTTCTTCGGAAGATGCCTACACGGATCCGACGGGCGAACCTGCGACAGAGCCTTTGCCGGGTACGGTAGACTGGGAGACTATCCAGGAGGAAATGCAGGAGCACGCCGACCGCTTCATCTCCGACAATCTGACGAGCTTCCAGTTTGCCGTCATGGATGCCGGCGAGATCGTTGTCTCCGGCACAGCAGGGAAGTATGACCGCCAGCAGTCCCAGTCCCTCACTTCTGAGACGATGTACGGCGTCGCTTCCTGTAGCAAGGTTGCAGCGACTGCCGCTGTGATGCGTCTTGTCGATCAGGGCAAGGTGGATCTGGATGCTTGTGTCACGGACTATCTGCCTGATTTCAAGATGGCTGATCCCCGCTACAAAGACATTACCGTGCGCATGCTGATGAACCATTCCAGCGGTCTGTATGGCAATACGGTAGCTGATGCGTGGAAGCTCGGCACGTTCGGTGATACGACTGCACACGACAAATTCCTCGAGCGTCTCAGCACCCAGAGGTTGAAGTCCAATCCGAGCGAGTACAGCATCTACTGCAACGACGGCTTTACGCTCATGGAGCTGATCTGTGAGCGCGTCAGCGGCATGACCTATGCGGAGTATCTGCGCCAGGAGCTCTTTACCCCGCTCGGCATGGAACACACCTTCACGCCACAGGATACCTTTGACACCACGCAGATCGCAGCGATCTATTCCGGTGACACCAAGCTGCCGCCGCTGACAACGGATCCGGCGCAGGGTGGCCTGTTCTCGACCGCAGAGGATCTCTGCCGCCTGGGTAAGGCATTTACCGAAGCCGGCAACGGTGTTCTGAGCAAGGACTCCATTGATGCAACGGGGAATGCAGAATACCTCAACGGTACCTGGTGTGAACCGGGCTACAGCACGATGAACTACGGCCTCGACTGGGATGCCGTTGACCTGTATCCGTTCTCCGAAATGGGCATCAAGGCGATGACCAAGAACGGGGATGTAATTTATTCCGGCAGCCAGATGATCGTGCTACCGGAGTATAACCTTGTCGCAGCAGCCGTCGGCAGCGGCTCGGGTAATGGCGTTGCCAAGGGCTTCCTGATCTACTCGCTCCTCCAGATCCTCCAGGAGAAGGGCGCGATCGACAGCATGCCGTCGAAGCCCGTACTGGAAGAGACAAGCGGTTCCGTTTCGGATGAGATCAAGAGCTACGCCGGTACCTACGTCCGCGGCTGGGGTGCCTATGAGCTTTCCTTCGAGGGCGACAAGCTGGTCAAAACGACATATCCGAGCGGCGCAAAGTCCGATCTCACCTATATCGGTAACGACCATTTCAAGGACGATGCCGGCACCGATTACTGGTTCTTCGAGCAGAATGGCCGTCAGTATCAGGTATCTCGTGCCTGGGACAACAACACCGGGCTGATCGACCTGCCGAATGTGCAGATCTAGGGCGTCAAGGTAGAGAAGAATGCCCTGGATGCCGAGACGCTGTCTGCGTGGAACAAGCGCGCTGGGAAGAGCTACCTGCTCATCAGCGAGCCGTATGATTCTCTGGGCTATGTATACCCGACCTACGGTCTTGCCATCCCCGGATTCCAGGCCAAGGTCGCGTCGGATCCTTCACTTGCACCGTTCTGGCGCGGTGTACAGTTTACAGGGCCATATACTGCCAAAAATGTCGCCGAAGTACCGATCGTCGGCAGCTCGAACTCCGTGGACATCAACATCACGGTTGAAGATGGCACCGAGGTGATGCATATGTCCTGCGGCCTCGACTACATCAGTGCGGAAAATCTGCCGCAGCTCGATCCCAATGCGGACATCACTGTTTCCGGCTCCGCTAAGTGGTTCCGCACTGCCTCTGCACAAAAGCTGACCTACACGATCCCTGAGAAGTGCGCCATTGCTGTCTACAGCAGCGACCTGACACCGATAGCAAACACGCATGTTGACGGGACAGATACTGTTTCTGCACCGGCGAACGCCTATATTGCATTTATTGGAGACGGTACCTTTGTCAAAAAGTGACTGATCTCAAGATTTGAAGTTCCCGAACCCGAATCATCTTCAAAACTGCCGCATTTGCGGCAGTTTTGTTATGTATCCGTATCAGATGGATATGCAGAGCTCTTGGAACAGTCCGATCTGCGGTGGTGAATAGGTAAACACAATGAAGCAGACTGCAAGCATCAGCAGCATAACTGCTCCCAGCCAGCTCCCGTGCTGCTGATGATCGGCCGTTCTGCGCAGATAGACCAGCAGTACCGCTGCATTCAGCCAGAACAGAAACAGCACGAGGAACGGAATCTCCTTGCCCCAGATGCCATTTGCCACATAATACCCGGCCACGAATCCGGCCAATGCCTGTAATGTAGCGCCGGCGTAAGTCGTGAGTATGCCCCTTTGCAGTTTTCCTGTGCAGAATTGCCGGACGAACGCAGTGATGCACACCGGCCAGAATAGAGGCTTGAGCTGTTCCCACGGGCTGCCATTCACCGGCACCAGCCACGCGATAGCTGGTATATTGCGCAATACAGGCGCATACCAATAACAAAGCATCCCCGGCACAGCAAGCAACAGCAGAACCCCCGCATCCCACCAGATCGTTTTGCGCAGGATATGTGCCCTTGCTGCGGCTCTGTCTGTGACAGACATTGCAGCAGCCTCCTTGTGCTTGTGATAGAGTAGAATATGCATAGCTTGTCTCCCTCCTGTTCTTTGAGAGAGCATATGCGCCGATTCTCCGTGTTATGCAAGGCAGAGAACTGATTTTTTTTTCAAAAATGAAAGAAAATTTCAAAAAACCTCTTTACATCTTTGCGATTTTAGTGTAGAATAGATAGTAGTATATCTTTCGGTGAGGTGTTACATAATGGAATTAAAGTACAAAAGAATCCTGCTGAAGATCAGCGGTGAAGCTCTGGCAGGAGAAAAGAAGTTCGGTCTGGATTATACCGTGATCGGCAACATCTGCGAAAGCGTGAAGAAGTGTGTGGATGTCGGCGCTGAGGTCGGTATCGTTGTCGGCGGCGGCAACTTCCTGCGCGGCCGTATGAGCGGCGGTCTTGACCGTACCCGTGCTGACCACATGGGCATGCTGGCCACGACCATCAATGCACTGGCGTTGCAGGATGTGCTCGAGTCGCTCGGCGTAGAAGTCCGCGTACAGACGGCTATCACCATGCAGCAGGTCGCAGAGCCCTATATCCGCAACAAGGCGATGAACCACCTCAAGAAGGGGAGAGTCGTGATTTTCGGCTGCGGCACCGGTAACCCGTTCTTCTCGACCGATACGGCTGCTGCGCTGCGAGGCGTAGAGATCGAGGCACAGATCCTGATGAAGGCTACGCTCGTAGACGGCGTTTACGACAAGGATCCGCACAAGTTTGCTGATGCCAAGAAGTATGACTCCCTGACATTCAGCGAAGTGCTGAACAACGAGCTCGGCGTTATGGATATGACCGCAGCAACTCTCTGCCGCGACAACCATCTGCCGATGCTGGTATTTGACCTGAGCCGCCCGGACAACATCCTCGATGCTGTCATGGGCAAGGAGATCGGAACTGTGGTTTCCGAGGGATAAACCGGAGACCTGATAATCATAACAGAAAGGAGTACGCCCGCAAATGGGCGGACACAAGTATCATGAAAGAAACACTGAAAAAAGCTGAGGACAAAATGTCCAAGACCCTGAGCGGTCTCGTCAACAACTTCGCAACCATCCGTGCAGGCCGTGCTACACCGGCTGTCCTTGACAGGATCAATGTAGATTACTACGGTGTACCGACGCAGATCCAGGCTATGGCAGCCGTTTCCTCTCCGGAGCCGCGCGTACTGCTCATCCAGCCGTGGGATAAGTCTACCCTGAAGGAGATCGAGAAGGCGATCCTCGCTTCCGATCTCGGCATCACGCCCATGAATGACGGCAATGTGATCCGTCTGAACTTCCCGCAGCCGACGGAGGATCGCCGTAAGGAGCTCTGCAAGAGCGTGAAGAAGTACGGCGAGGAGGCAAAGGTCTCCGTTCGTAATATCCGCCGTGATACCATGGAAAAGTTCAAGACCATGAAGAAGAACGGCGAGCTGACCGAGGACGATCTCAAGGATGCAGAGAAGAAGCTCCAGAAGCTGACCGACAAGTATGTCGAGGAAGTTGATAAGGCGATCGCCGAGAAGGAAAAGGAGATCATGAGCATCTGATCGTATCCTAAGAGTAAAGGAGCCTGTTTATGGCGTTATTTAGCAAAAAGGAAGAGGCTGTCACAACAGAGCTTCCGGAAAAGCTGCCCCGTCACATCGGCTTTATTATGGACGGTAACGGCAGATGGGCGAAGAAGCGCGGCATGCCGCGTTCCTTCGGTCACATCGAGGGCGGCAAGACGTTCAAACGCATCAAGAACTACTGCCAGGAGATCGGCATCGAGTGCGTTTCCTTCTACGTGTTTTCCACGGAAAACTGGTCTCGTCCGCAGGTGGAGATCGCCGGCATCATGCAGGTCATGCGCACCTATCTGGACGATGTGCAGAAGGAGCTTGACAACGGCGTTCGCTTCATCTTCCTGGGCGATCTCAGCCCCTATCCGGAGGATCTGCGCACCAGAATGCGCAAGCTCGAGGTCGATACCGAGAAGAATGACGATCTGATCGTGTTCATGGCTGTCAACTACGGCGGCCGAGCTGAACTGACCCGTGCGGCACAGCAGCTTGCAGCCGATGTCAAGGAGGGCAAGCTCCAGCCGGAGGAGATCACCGAGCAGATGATCTCTGACCATCTCTACACCAAGGGCTATCCGGATGTGGATCTGGTCATCCGTCCGAGCGGTGAGCAGCGTCTGTCCAACTTCCTGATCTGGCAGTGTGCCTATGCAGAGTACTATTTCACCGACATCCTCTGGCCGGATTTCACACCCGAGGAGCTGAACAAAGCACTCGTTGACTTCGCAGGCCGCGGCCGCCGGTTCGGAGGCGTGTAATGGCGGTCAGACTGATTTCTTCGGGCGTGGGCATCGTCATCGTATTGCTGGCGTTTTTCTTCCACAATACGATCGTGCTGCCCCTGCTCCTGAGTGCTTGCGTAGGGATCATCCGCGTTGAGCTGTCAAGAGCCGTTGAGGGGACTGAGTTCAAGCTGGCAATGACCGGCGTGATGGTCTATGGCATCAGTGAACCGATCCTGAACTATCTGCAATATGTTATTTCCCCGGAAAGTGCCTTTGCAGAGCCGGTCGCGATCGCACGTCGCCTTATCCTGCCGGTTTGTCTGTTTGCGCTGTTTATTGAGTTTTTGTGGCATCACGGCTCGTATAAGCTCGAACAGCTCAGCTTTATGGGCGGTGCGATGTGCTTTGTGCCGTGGTCGCTCGGAAAGCTCATCGACATGAATTACTACGGCTCCGGCGAGCATGGATTGTTCTATCTGGTGCTTGCTCTCTGCGGCGCATGGATCGCGGATTCCGGTGCCTATTTTTCCGGCGTGTTTCTCGGAAAGCATAAGCTTTGCCCGAATATCTCGCCGAAAAAGACGGTAGAAGGCTTTGTCGGCGGACTCATCAGCAATGCCGTGATCTTCCTCGGCATCTTCATCGTCTATGCGCATATCCGCGGTGTTGAGTTCAACGTCATCACCGGCATCAAAACGGCGCTGCTTGGCATTGTCTGTGCAGGTGTCAGCGTGCTCGGCGATCTGACGTTTTCCGTCATCAAGCGTGAAAAGGGCATCAAGGACTACGGCAAGATCATGCCGGGTCACGGCGGCCTGACTGACCGTTTTGACAGCGTGCTGTTCGTTGCACCGGTATTCTATCTGTTCGTTCATGCATTTACAATTTTTTGACAGATAAGCCCATCTTTTGCAGATGGGCTTATTGTGCCGGAGAGGTATCCGGCGCTGAAAGGAGTTCCTATGAAAAAAGTTGCCATTCTCGGTTCCACAGGTTCCATCGGCACCCAGGCACTCGAGGTCGTTGAAAAGCACGGGATGCAGGTCACAGCGCTCGCCGCACACAGCAATGTGGAAATGTTGGCCGCACAGGCAAAGAAGTACCATCCGGAGGCAGTCTGCATCTTTGATCCCGCCAAGACCGAGCAGCTTGAAACGCTGCTGATGGGGGAGCGCATCGAGGTGCTCACCGGCATGGACGGTCTCTGCGAGATCGCCTCTGCTACATCGCATGATATTCTGCTCAACTCCGTTGTCGGCATGGTCGGACTGCTGCCGACACTGAAAGCCATTGAAGCCGGCACGGACATTGCGCTTGCCAATAAGGAAACACTCGTGGCAGGTGGTTCGCTCGTCATGAAGGCTGCGGCCGAAAAGGGCGTGAACATCTATCCGGTGGACAGCGAGCATTCCGCCATTTTCCAGAGCTTGCAGGGCAATGCCATGAACCGTATCCGCAAGATCATTCTGACTGCTTCCGGCGGCCCCTTCTTCGGCAAGAAGAAGGCAGATCTCACGCAGGTACGTGCTGCCGATGCGCTCAAGCATCCCAACTGGAACATGGGCAACAAGATCACCATCGACTCCGCGACCCTCATGAACAAGGGACTGGAATTTATCGAAGCCAAGTGGCTCTTTGACCTTGATCCCTCCCAGATCGAGATCGTTGTCCATCGCCAGAGCGTCCTGCATTCGGCTGTGGAGTACGAGGATTACGCCGTCATCGGGCAGATGGGCGTCCCGGATATGAAGATCCCGATCCAGTATGCGCTGCTGTATCCCAACCGCGTGGAATGCCCGACACAGCCGCTTTCGCTGACGGACTACGGCTCTCTGACGTTCGAGAAGCCTGACTATGAGACCTTCGACTGCCTGCGGGCAGCCATCGACGCCATCACGGAGGGCGGTCTGCGTCCTGCGATCGTCAACGGCGCTAACGAGGAGGCGGTTGGCCACTTCCTGCGGGATGAGATCGGCTTCCTCGAGATCGGTGAGCTCGTGCGTGCAGCTATGGAGCATGTGCCCGGCGGCGCTGTGAACTGCTACGAGGATGTGCTCGAAGCCGACCAGGCGGCGCGTGCCTATGTGCGGGAGAAGCTCGCCAACAGATAACAGATACTTCCTGCCAGAAAGGATTGAGGTTTATGAAGATCAGTTCGATCCTGATCGCATTACTGGTTTTCTTTGTCATTATCGTACTGCATGAGTTCGGACATTTCGGCGTTGCCAAGCTCTGCGGCATCCGGGTCAACAAATTTGCTTTAGGTATGGGACCGGCGCTGCTCAAAAAGCAGATTGGCGAGACGGAATACTCGCTCCGCCTGTTCCCGGTCGGCGGCTACTGCGCAATGGAAGGGGAGGACGGCTCCAGCAATGACCCACGGGCCTTCATGCGCGCCTCTGTGCCAAAGCGCATGGCTGTCATCATCGCTGGGCCGATCATGAACCTGCTTCTTGGCTTTATCCTCATCACCATCACGACCATCCTCTATGGTGATGTTGCAACGCTGAATGTCATCAGCTTTCCGAAGGATCCTGACACTGAGGTATCCTACTCCACGAGCGAGACCTGCGGCTTGCAGGTCGGCGACAAATTCTATTCCATCGACGGCATGCGCATCCTGACGGACACCGACCTGTCCTATAAGCTCCAGACCAACGATAATGAGGAGATGACGGTTGTTGTCATCCGGGAAGGGAAGAAGGTCACGCTCGAGAACGTTCGCTTCTATAACACCAAGACCAAAGGTCGCCTTGATTTCTATATCAAGGCCGAGCCGCTCGGCTTCTTCAACACGATCAGCTACGCTTTCTTGAACACGATCTCCACGGGACGCCTGATCTGGTCGTCGCTGCGGGATCTTGTCACCGGAAAGTACGGGTTCCACGACCTGTCCGGCCCAGTCGGCATCGTGACGAGCATCGGTGAAGCTGCTTCCTATGGCGAGACCTTCAAGCAGCATCTTACCTCGGTGCTGTCACTTGCATCGTTCATCACGGTGAATGTCGGCATCTTCAACCTGCTGCCCATCCCGGCACTGGACGGTGCACGGCTGGTGTTCCTCGTGGTCGAAGCTATCCGCCGCAAGCCCATCCCGCCGGAGAAGGAGGGCATGGTACACCTTGCCGGCATGGCGCTGCTGTTTTTACTGATGATAGCCGTCACATTCCAGGATATTGTAAAGCTGTTTCAGAAATAAGGAGAGAATGCTATGAGAACTGTAAAACCCGTCAAAGTCGGCAATTGCCTGCTGAATGGTGAGCATATCTATATCCAGTCCATGCTCAATGTGCCTGCCGAGAATGTGGAGGGCAATGTCGCACAGGCTGTGGCGCTTGAAAAGGCAGGCTGCGAGATCATCCGCACGGCTGTACCGACGCTCGAAGCCGTTCGCCTGATCCCGGCCATCAAGGAAAAGATCAGCATCCCGCTCGTGGCGGATATTCATTTCGACTATAAGATCGCGCTCGAAGCGGCTGCCGCGGGCGTGGATAAGATCCGCATCAACCCGGGCAACATCGGCTCGATGGATCGTGTAAAGCAGGTGGCAGATGTCTGCCGCGAAAAGCACATCCCGATCCGCATCGGTGTGAACTCCGGCTCCCTTGAAAAGGAGATCCTTGCCAAGTACGGTTCTCCGACGCCGGAAGCACTCGTAGAATCCGCGCTCGGCCATGCCAGGCTGCTGGAACAGTTCGACTTCGAGGATATCGTCATTTCCATCAAGTCCTCGGACGTCAACCGCATGATCGACAGCTATCGTTTAGCGGCTGAGAAGTGCCCCTATCCGCTGCATCTCGGCGTGACAGAGGCCGGCACGGAGCGCATGGGTCTCATCAAATCCGCCATAGGCATCGGTTCTCTGCTGCATGACGGCATCGGCGAGACCATCCGTGTATCGTTGACGGATGATCCGCTTCGTGAGATCGCCGCTGCCCGTGACATTCTGAAAAGCATCGACAAGCGCAGCGGCGTGCAGCTCGTTTCCTGCCCGACCTGCGGAAGGACGAAGATCGACCTGGTATCCCTCGCCAAGCAGGTGGAGGAAGCTGTGCAGGGCTGCGAAAAGAACGTCAAGATCGCCGTGATGGGCTGCATCGTGAACGGCCCCGGTGAGGCGCGCGAAGCTGACCTCGGTGTCGCAGGCGGCGACGGCGTCGGACTGATCTTCAAGAAGGGCGAGATCCTCCGGAAGGTACCGGAAGCTGAGGTCGTGCCTGCTTTGCTCGAGGAACTGGAACAGCTGTAAGGGAGACTGTATGGCAAATGCAACACTGCTGGAATTTCTCCAGCAATATACCAAGGATATACCGCCCTCCGTTCAGCAGGGCGTGATCGAGAACATCCGTTATAACGAGAAAACGCTCAACGAGATCACCTTTGCGGCACGTTTCCCGAGCATCGTTCCGTATGAGGATATCGTCTATTTTGAGCAGAGCGTCGGCACTGCATTGCAGGTGCAGAAGCTCCGGCTCGACTGTCTCTACGATGCCGTCCTGTTCACAAAGGACTGCATCCCGGAGCTGGTCGGCATGCTCAAACGGGAGCTGCCTATCATCAACGGCTTTCTGAACAAGGCAGACTGGGACTGGCAGGAAAGCGAGATCCGCATCACGCTGCAGAACGGCGGACGTCCGATCCTTGAAAAGTTCGGCTTTGCAAAGGTGTTCAGCGATTTTGTCGAGGCGCATTTTGGCATTCGAGTTTCGGTGAAGCTCTCCGGGCCGGATACGCTTTCCGAGGAAGAGCTTGGCCATGTGATCGAGGAAGCGCCGCCGGAGTACATTCCGCCGCCGCCTCCGCCCATGCAGGAGCGACCGGCATTTACGCCGCCGCCTGTGCCGGATACACCACAGACGGTTTCCGGCGATGCCGTGCAGCTCGATGCCGTCAAGGGCGAGGACGTCCTCATCAAGGGACGTCATATCCGGGATGATGCCATGCCGATCCCGCAGGCCTTGCAGACACGAAAAGAACGTGTCGTTGTGTACGGCGATATTTTCGCAATGGAATCCAGGGATGTCAAGAACGGCAACCGTGTTCTGACTTACCAGATCACAGATTTCTCCGGTTCGGTTCTGGTCAAGCTGTTTGACAAGATCGAGAAGCTCGAAAAGCTCCCGCTCGGCGAGCTGAAAAAGGGTGTCAGCGTCCTGATTGCGGGCAAGATCGAGGATGACCCCTTTGCGCATGAGCCGGTGCTGAAGCCGGATTCCATCGTCAAGCGCAAGCGCAAGCTCCGCCAAGACAAAGCGGAGAGAAAGCGTGTGGAGCTGCACTGTCATACCAACATGTCGGCGATGGATGCCGTTACACCTGCAGGAGATCTCATCCGTCGGGCTCATGACTGGGGGCATCCTGCCATTGCCATCACCGATCACGGCGTTGTACAGGGCTTCCCGGATGCCATGAATGCGGAGGGTGCCCTGAAGGATCCCAACTTCAAGGTGATCTACGGCTGTGAAGCCTACGTGGTGAACGACCTTGATATGCCGAAGATCCTGCATGGCTCCGATAATCGCAGCATCCAGGACGAGATCATTATTTTCGACGTAGAGACGACCGGTCTCAGTCCGGATCGCGAACGTCTGACGGAGATAGGTGCTGTCAAGCTCCGCGGCATGCAGATCGTGGACAGCTTCGACATCTTTGTCAATCCGGAAAAGCATATCCCGGAGAAAATCTCCGAGCTGACTCGCATCACGGACGATATGGTTGCCGATGCGCCGAAGGAAGCCGAAGCGCTGCGGCAGTTCATGGAATTCTGCGGCGATACGCCTGTGCTTGCTGCACACAATGCATCGTTCGATACGTCATTCATCGAAAAGGTGAAGGAGCGTCATGGCATTACGTTTGACTATAGCTGGATCGATACGCTCGTGCTCTGCCAGTCCACGCTACCGCAGCTTGCCCGTCATAAGCTCGATACGGTCGTCAAGCACCTTAAGCTTGGCAACTTCGGACATCACCGCGCCAACGAGGATGCGGCGATCTTAGCAAAGGTCTATGTGACCCTCGTGGAGCGTCTTGCCAAGGAAAAGGGCGTTGCAACGCTCGGTGATCTTAACACCAAAACGGACAGCATCGACGTTAAGAAGCTGAAATCCTATCACCAGATCATTCTGGTGCGCAACCAGGTCGGTCTGAAAAATCTGTACCGGCTGGTATCCTACGGTCATCTGAATTATTACTACAAGCACCCGCTGCTGCCGAAATCTGTACTCGAGCAGAACCGCGATGGCCTGATCTTCGGCTCTGCCTGTGAAGCAGGAGAGCTGTTCAGCGCCATTGTGGCCGATAAGCAGCAGGAGGAGCTTGAAAAGCTCGCCCGGTTCTATGACTATCTCGAGATCCAGCCGATCGCTAATAATGAGTTCATGATCCGCAACGAGATCGCGCAGGACGAAGAAGAGCTACGGGATTATAACCGCAAGGTCGTTGCCCTCGGCGAAAAGCTCGGCATCCCGGTCGTTGCGACCTGTGACGTGCATTTCCTCGACCCGAAGGACGGCATCTACCGCAAGATCCTGACCTCCGGGCAGGGCTTTACCGATGCAGACAACCAGCCGCCGCTCTATCTGCGAACAACAGACGAGATGCTCGAGGAGTTCTCCTACTTGGGTGCAGAGAAGGCGGAGGAGATCGTTGTGACCAATCCGCAGCGCATCGCCGATGCCTGCGAGCACGTCTTCCCGATCCCGAAGGGGACGTTCACCCCGAACATCCCCGGCGCCGAGGAAGATCTGGTGCGCATCACGCATGAGCGAGCCAAGGAGATCTACGGCGACCCGCTCCCGGAGATCGTGGACAAGCGTCTTGACAGAGAGCTTTCCTCGATCATCAAGCACGGTTTCTCGGTGCTGTATATGATCGCCCAGAAGCTCGTGTATAACTCCGAGGAGCATGGCTATCATGTCGGCTCCCGTGGTTCCGTCGGCTCGTCCTTCGTGGCAAGCATGGCGGGTATCTCCGAGGTAAATCCCCTCGTGCCGCACTACGTCTGCCCGAAATGCAAGTACAGCGAATTCATCACCACCGGTGAATTCGGCTCCGGCTTCGATATGCCGGACAAGAACTGCCCGAAATGCGGCACAGAGCTGCTCAAGGACGGGCACGACATCCCGTTCGAGACGTTCCTCGGCTTTGACGGCGACAAGGCGCCGGATATCGACCTGAACTTCTCCGGTGAGTACCAGTCGAGTGCCCACCGTTACACGGAGGAGCTGTTCGGCCGCGACAACGTGTTCAAGGCGGGTACCATCG